>JAGAZW010000012.1 GCA_017939855.1 Clostridia bacterium
ATGAGTCTTGACATTTTATCAAATGTCTACCCCCGTGCGCTTTTCACATCCTTTAAACGACTAATTTATTTAATGGTACGAATTACAACCATTTGCATTTTAGCCGAGGGTGCAAGCAAAATTGGCGTGACTGTTATTACTGTGCTTTGGTGGACTGCCGAAACCTATTTAAAAACCATACTTGTTGCGCTTTACGTTTATGTTATTGAACACAGGCGAATACAAAAACTTGGCTTTTTCAAAACCATTTGGTTTGCTGTAACCTTCCCCATTTTCGACCTTATAGGCAAGCTATCGCTTATAATTGCAATGTTTATGAAGGTTGAATGGAAACCTATTCCACACGATTCTGATATAAAAATTACCGATTTAACCGAAAAGGCTGAAAACAAAAAAGAAAAACAAAAAATATCTTGACAAACAGTGTTTTTTGTTGTATAATCCCTTTGTTGCAATCCAAAGACAGTAGGTGGCTTTAAGCCGTAAGTTTTATCGCCTACCGAGGTAAGCGCTTAAATGTTATATTTATGCTTATTTTTGTCCGTCTTGTTTTATGCAATGACGGACTTCTTTTTTTAGATTGCATAATCTAAAATTTTGTGAGGTGACAAAATTGCCAAACGCAGCAGTATTAGAACAAAAACAAAAGCAGGTAGCCGAACTTTCTGAAAAGTTAGAAAAAGCTATCGTAGGCGTTGTAGTTGATTACAAGGGCACCACAGTTGCTGACGACACAAAGCTTCGTAAGGAACTTCGTGAAAACGGTGTTGATTACTTCGTTGTTAAGAACACCCTTCTCGGTCGTGCTATTGCTGACACCTGTTATGCAGATATGAGCTCTGCTCTTGAAGGCACAACAGCTATTGCTCTCGCTAATGAGGACTACACCGCAGCCGCAAGAATTCTTTCAAAGTTTGCCGAATCCAACCCCAACTTCAAGATTAAAACTGGTTTCCTTGATGACAAGGTTGTTGACGTAGCTACTATTGACGCTCTTGCTAAGCTTCCTACCAAGGAAGTACTTCTTGCAACAGTTTGCAATGCCTTCCAGGCACCCATCGCTGCATTCGCACGTGCAGTACAGGCTATCGTTGATAAAGAAAACGGCGAAGCTTAATCAAATTTAAAAACAAAAACATTTATTGGAGGAAAATAAAATGGCATCTGAAAAAATCACAGCTATGATTGAAGAGTTAAAAACTCTTACCGTATTAGAACTTTCTGAACTTGTAAAGGCAGTAGAAGAAGAATTTGGCGTATCTGCAGCAGCAGCTGTAGCAGTAGCAGCTCCCGCAGCAGGCGGCGCAGCAGCAGCTGAAGAAAAGACCGAATTCAACGTTGTACTCAAGGAAGCTGGCCCCGAAAAGATTAAGGTTATCAAGGTTGTTCGTGAAATCACCGGTCTTGGTCTTGCTGAAGCTAAGGCTATCGTTGATGGTGCTCCTAAGACCCTTAAGGAAGCTGTTTCTAAGGAAGAAGCCGAAGAAATTAAGGCTAAGCTTACTGAAGTTAACGCTGTTGTTGAACTCGCTTAATTTTAGATTGGTTTTTTAAAAAGAACTCCACAAAGGTGAAGTGGTATAATGATGGTAGACACTAAAAAAGTGTCTACCATCATTTTTTTATGTTACAATAAAAAAGGAGTTGAAAAGAATGGGAAGACCCAAAGGCGGAATAAACAAGAGTCATAATAAGGAAGAAAAATTAGCACTAGTAAAACGTAATTTAGCGGGTGAAACCTTAACTGCACTTGAACGAGAAACAGGCATCTCTAACTCTCAAATTTACAAATGGACAAAGCAATATTTAGAAGGTGGTGAAGCTGCGCTTGTTAACAAGCGCAAACCAGGTAACCCGTTAGCAAAATATCACAACAAAAAAGAACTCACCCCAGTAGAACAATTGGAATACAAAATCGCACTTTTGGAACGAGAACTTCTAAAGAAAGATGGAGAAATTGTGCGATTAAAAAAATCCATAGAACTCGAAAGGGGCGATGCAAAAAGAAAGTAATACAACAAATCTACGCCTGCATTGAAAAAGAAAGTGAACACCACTCGGTAACGGAGTTGTGCGATGTGTATGAAGTATCTCGTTCGGGATATTACAAATGGTTAAACCGTAAAGGAACATTAAATCGTTATGAAAAGCAACAGCAGGAATTAGATTATTATGTAGCGGATATACATTCGCATTATCCTTCACAAGGTTACCGAAGTGTTAATGATACTTTGTTTAACTTGTATGGTTGGGTGTTATCTGATGCAACAGTATTAAAATCTATGCAAAGACTTGGCATTAAAGGGTTTGTTAGAAAACAAAAACACCCTGACAGTCAGGGTGGCGAACACGATAGATTTCCTAACATCCTTAATCGTTGTTTTTCTGCAGAGAAGCCTATGCAAAAGATTGTTACCGATGTTACATATATTTCTCATAAAGGAAAATGGTATTATTTTGCTTGCTATTTGGATTTATTTAATAATGAAATTATTGATTGGGAATTAGGTGACACGTTTGATAATTTCCTTGTTATGAAACCAGCTAAACGAATCCTTGAAAAAGCAAAAAGTACCGGCACCCCTATCCTTTTGCACAGCGATCAGGGTGTCCAGTACTCCTCAGCAGGTTATTGCAACCTGCTTAAATCTTACAACACAATTCAAAGTATGTCAAGAGCAGGAACACCAAGAGATAACGCCGTTATTGAATCTTTCTTTGGTAGATTTAAAGACGTTATGCGATCACACTTCCAGTACTGGAAGTGTGATGACTTACAAAAAGTTGTTGAAGATACCGTTTATTATTTTAATTACATAAGACCTGTTCGCAAACTAAAAAGAAAACCGCCAGTCCAATACAGGCTTGAACTGGCAGCTTAATTCTTTTTTAGTGTCTACTAACTATTGACTATTTCA
>JAGAZW010000132.1 GCA_017939855.1 Clostridia bacterium
AAAAAATGCTCGGTATTTCTACCGAGCATCCTTTTTTAAATTATATCACTACTAGGGTTCTCAACCCAATCAACACTAGGATCCGGCAAATCTATAGTAAGAGCAACCGCTTCCCTTGCTTCAAAGGAAATTTTATTAACTTCAGGGAATTCAAACTTCAACGCAAAAACCTCCTAACGTTTATTAACGCTTTAAATTACCACAAATATGCAGCTTATTATAATTCAAATACATTATACAATACATTTTCCAAGTTGTCAACCATATATTTAAAAAAATGCTCGGTATTTCTACCGAGCATTTTTATTTTAAAATGGTTCGTCACTTTGTGTGAAATCAATATCAGGATCGTCAACCATATATGCGACAGCTTCCTTTGATTCGAAGGAAATTTTATTAATTTCGGGGAATTCAAACTTCATTATAAAAACCTCCTAAATCATGAAGCTTACTTACTGTTCATATAACTTGCAAGTGCACTTGCAACCGTATTATCGGAAGCGGCAGTAATTGCAGCCGCAAAGTCACAGGTTATCGCTGTGCTTTCAATAGGTTGAGCATTTGTATCAGTGTAAGTAACTACTATCTTAGCAGAAATTTGGCCAAACATTTGTGAGTAAGACAAGCCGCTAATAGTAAATGTTGTGCTGGTATAAAGCTTATCCATAGGCACGGGATATTCTACACCGCCAATTGTTAATACGTACTTAGCAGTACGTCCTGCAGCATCATAACCGGCGCTTGTGTTTGCCTTTACTCTGTTCTTCAATTCATCAGTAACTGCTACCGAAACAATTGCTTTGCCTTCTTTAATGTTAACTTCGGCTTTATTTATCCTGTAATCACTGTTAAACGGACAATCAGCAACAACCTTTGCAGCTTCAGATTCTGCAGCGGCGATTTCATTCTTTAATGTGTTAAATGAGTTAACCAAATCAGCATTATCGCTTGCTATATAGTTTGAAGGTACAAAGGTAAATACTTCGTATGCATCAGACCAAAGCCATGAGCCGTCTCCCTTCTTAACGTAAGAAATCCAAGTACCTGTACCGTCATCCTTACCGTCCCAAGCTATATGGAATGAAATGGTAAGAGTTTCATCCAACGTGCTGGAATTAAAGCCGTTGAATTCGATTGTATGGCCTATATATTCGGTTGGGTCAATCGTAACATCCTTAACCTTTTCACCAATTTTGTATTTAAGGGTAAATGTGGGACCAAGCTCCTGTTCTACTGATGCACCATAGTCTCTCATAAGACCTTCACTATAGTAAACTTTAAATGAGAATTTATCAGTTGCGGGGTCGTACTTAACTGAATTTTCATCTAAAGTAACAGCCGGTTCAGCGTTGATAACGGGTGCATCGGTGTAGGTGTTTCCACACAAGGTACATGTACCGTTACGTTTTCCGGGGATATAATATGTGCCTGCAGTTTCTACAACGTTTTCATCATGTTCGTGAGTATAAGCAACCTCTAAATCGGCAACAACCGGAACACGCTGGATAGTTGAAGAAGTTTCAAAAGCAACCGAAACAATATCGCCAGCAGATACATTTAATTCCAACGCAGGGAATTCTATTGTATCGTCCGCTTTATTAAGCCTATTATCTTCACCATCTAAAGGCCAAACTATCGTACCATTTTTGTAAATAATAACATCTACATAAGATGTTGAACCGGTCCAGCAATAATAAGGTATTGCATCTCTTAAAGGTGTTGTAACCTTTCCGTCTGTATCATATAAAACAATATTTCCCGCTTCGGGCGCAGTGTAAGTTAAAGAAAATGCTTTAGCTTCATTCCAACTGTTACCCGGATTTATAACCATGCCCTCGTTTGGATCATATACAATGGCAGCGTTATATAAAGGAGCGAATGAACCAGCCGATGGGAAGAAAAGCTCGTTATAGGATTTTCCGCCATTTAGTTGACCATTCATGTAAACGGGTGTTGAAGATATGTTGCCACCACCCTTATAGCTTGCTGCCCAACCGGTATTAGCAAAACTGAGTCTATCATAAGTAGCCAACACATCAGTTGCATTGGTATATGTAGCAGCGGTTTTTCC
>JAGAZW010000133.1 GCA_017939855.1 Clostridia bacterium
CTGTGAAGAGTTCCGTCAGCATAGATGTAAGAAACACCTTTAAGCTCGCCGCTTTCGTCGATATCTGCAAGCACGTGATAAACGTTTGCTGTACCCTGGTTAAGAACATCAGAACGCTTAGCTGTTGCAGGGGAACCGTCAGCCAATTCGTAGGTATATGTTTCTTCTGTCGCTGTAATGGCTTTTTCCATTTTTTCAACCTGGTTGTTGAGGTTATTAGCAACTGCTGTGTAATCTGTATTACCGTCTGCAGGGTAAAGAAGTCTTGCGGCAACATCAATGACTTTATTGTGATATGATGTCCACTCTGCTTCTGTGAAATATTCCTCCTGCAAATACTGGCTCTTTTTTATTGCATTTTCATAAGCTTCACGAAGAGGAGATTTATCAACAAAATTACATGCGAGATAGCATGAAGAATAACCATTTCTGCCTTCAAAACCAACATTACTGTGAGCCGTTAAAACGATTGTCTGCGTTCCCGTTGTTTTTGTGTCAAATCCAGCATTTATTTTAGCAACCTGACGAGCACCGTTCTGACCACCCCAAATTTCCGGGAGATAATCTTGTCTGGCAATCTCTGTACCCGTTCCACCGTACCATTTAACATTCAGATCCATGCCATGATTATAACCATAACCATTTGCCTTACTATTTCTATCTGTATTATTCGCATCAATACCTGCATAAAGATTGGGAACTTGATTAAGATTTGTATATCGGCTTGAGTCAACATAAATTGTTCCTTTACCACCGGTAGAATAAGTAACACTGGCATTTTTTTCCCAGAAACCCGAACCACCAATTAGCCCGGTATTGTAAAGAGCCGAAAAATTAGCATCTGTTTCGGAACCAGCAGTAGGAGCAATAGAAGATCTATCTGCCAGCCAGTTGCTTATATATGCACCATAAGTGTCCCAATTAACACCGTTATCTTCATTGTTTGTTGCTGTACCGGAGGCTGTGCCACTGATTACATACGCTCTTGAATCAACCGAGTGAGCACCAACAATCCACGCGGTTGTTGTAACAACACATTCACGCGAACCTTGATAACCAGCACCTGCTGTAGAAGAAATAACACCATTGTCATGTTGAGAACCGTCGGAATTATAACCTTTGAGCAGAGAAGGATAACAGCAAGAATATGCTGTTGCTTTCATAGTCTGGCCTGATGCGGTAACATACTCTGCTGTCCACTCAAGATATGCAGTGGAGTAAGACGAAATTTTACCGGTCATTGTGGTTGAAAGGGAGTTAGTCTGTGAACTGCTGCTAACCAGTGAAACAGAGACATTACCTCCGCCAAACTCACTCATTTGTCGACAGGAAATGCTTACACTGGTAGCGTTTTTGGCATGGAAGTAAATATTTCCTTTTTCCTGCTCACCATTGGCATTAAGTTTACCATCATCCTCGTTCAAGCGGTCAACATAATACTGAAGAGTATAGGGATATGATGAATCGCCACTGTTTGCAATAGGGTTGATGTAAATAACCTCGGGAACATAGAAATAAACCAACGGAGCAGAGCCTTCACGGATTGCCTTTTTGCAGGTTTCTGTATATGTTTTAAGGTTTTGAAGAGTGGACTCCTCGTAGTGGTCTGTAGGGTCAGCCAACCTTTCACCTGCCGCTCTGAGGTTGTTGTAGTAATATTCAACATAGTTGCCTGCCTGACCGGAGGCAAATTTCTGAAGATTCTGATAATCAACATATGTGCACAATGCACTGTTATAACCCTCACGGAGATCCGCCTGGTTCCATGTGGTTGTGTGGAAGCCAACGTTGGAATATACAAACATACGATGGTCGGACATGCCACGGTCGCGGGTAACACGGCTTTCAAAATTTACAAATTTGAGACCGTTCGAAATCGCACCGTTGATGGTGTAAAGACCTCGGGTACAGGAATTCGTATTACTGTTGTCAAAGTTGCCCGTGTCAACACCGAGAACGGAGTATCCGTTGGCGGAGGCGGTGCCTGCTTCGGTGGCTACATAGATATTCGTAACGTTATTCTGACGGTCGGCAGACTTTGCGTAAAGCTGAAGCCAACCGACCCTGAAGTTGGGAATGTCTTTGTAGTTTGAATAGCGTGATGTATCAACAAGAAGATATGCCACACCTGTCATATGATTTTCAACAGTGGTGTGATTGTCTGAAAAGCCGCGACGAAGCTTGCCCTGAGCATTAGGGCTGTCATAAGAGCCAACGGTAATATCGCCGTCAGAAGCTTCTGTGCGGTGAACGGTTGAAACCTCAACAGTACCCCAACCTTCTGCAGCACCGCCGCAGGAGGTTTCATCAAAGGTCTGAGCCGCAACACCGCCGCCTGTTTTTTCAGGGAAGTAGCTTGAATTCAGCTTAAAAAGATCTGTGCCACCCACAACAGTGTAGCCTGTTGAACTGTTCATCTGACCTACAAAGCCGTGAAGGGGGTCAAGCTTTGTATTGCCCGATGTGTCGGTGATTGCAGAATATGCGTTACCGCCGGAGACCTTGTGGCCACCGGTGATAAAGTTATACTGATGTGATGTTGCGTCGTCGTTCTGGTGACGGGCAGCAAGAGTTACACCTGCCTGGTCATTGGGGGTTGCATAAATGCCTGTATATGCGAAGGCATAATGCATCGTGTCGCCCGTGTGCTTAGTCTTATAGGCGACAACCCACTCTATGATATATACTCCGCCCTCAGTCCAGTCAGAAAGAGAACCGGAGGAAATTGGATAATCAAGTGTACCGCTTGATACTGTAGCAATTTGAGTTCCCTTAGTGCGAGATGCCGTGCCGTTTGCCATTTCGGCATACTCGGAAACAGTTACGGAGTTGATTTTAAGTTTACCGACAGGTACCTGAGTCCTATTTGCATCACGCTTATAGGCATTGTTGACATAAAGAGATACTTCGGTAACGTCATCGTTTTTAAAATAAACTTTACCGATTGCGTCAACAGGGCTGGTTACACTGCCTGTGTGATAGTCAAAGTTTTCGTAATGCTGAAAATCATTTGCTCCCGATTTAAGATAAATGGTTTCTGTTGCATAGAAGGTCTGCTCGGAAAGGTATGCACCTGCCTCTGCAGTTTCAACGTCAACATATGCATCTGCGTCGATTTTTAACAAATCGGGGTCGAAGATGAAAAATGTTGTGGCAACGAGAACGAGCGCAAGCAAAAGGCTCAGACCTCGTTTAAATAATTTTTTTATCATAATTATGACCTCCCTATAGTCACCGCCACGCTTTGCTCGCCTTTTGGCCTGACCAACCTAATCCTCGGGCAAATTGTAACGTTCTGAAATATTGCATAGGTATCCTATTACACCTATAGTTGTAATTCATCATAACATTATTTTTCAAGTCCGTCAACAGTTTTTTACACATTCTTGTCAAATTTTTTCACATATTTTGCACACGGCAGAATTTGGCTCTATATATTGTGTTTCGGTAGTTTTAAAACCACATTTGCACAGGTTTTGAACAGGGGAGAGGGTAAGTCGGAATTATGCAGAGAATGTAACAAAAAAAGAGAGCCGAAGCTCTCTTAAAAATACTTATCATTTTTCCACTTCTTCGGATTTTCTTCAATATACTGTATGTGTTGAAAAAAATCTTCTTCATTTCTTATAATGTGGTCATAATACGAGCGCTGCCATATACTGTAACCAATTTCCTTGGTAACAAGCGTTTTAAATGAACGCACTATGCTTGGTATTGTAGGGGTCGATGCCCACATCGACCCATCTAAAACAATCATAAAATGAATGTGGTTCGGCATAATTATATATTTCTGCACACCGCACA
>JAGAZW010000013.1 GCA_017939855.1 Clostridia bacterium
GATTTACACCCTTAGTAATATTTAAATAAACTCTAACAACACTTAATGCGAATGCAGGTGTAATAATGATAGTTGCCGCCAAAGAGCCAAGACGTAACGGGATAAACTTCAACACCCAACCTGCTGCACCCGAAATAACAGCAATAATTAAACTTATCACAAATAAAATACCTATTTTCCCTGAAATCTGACCCTTTGCCGCCGATTTTAATTCTGCTCTGTTCATAAAAATCCCCCTTAAAATAATTTGAAAACAGAAAATAACTTTCTGTCAATAGCATAATACCATACAGTTATAGCCCTGTCAAGAAAAATGGGTTGTAAAAAACAGTCCACCCGGCACTATATTTCACACTAATCACATCTCTTTTTTAAAGGTCTTTTCTCCATATACTACGGTATTGCTTTCATCGGGATAAAGGGTATCTATTTCCTCGTTTTTTATGCCGAAAACATCCTTTAGATTGTCAGCAGGAAAACCTCCAAGCCAACAAAGGTCATTCTCATCCGCCATACCATCTAATGTCCAACTACCAAGTAGACTTCTTCTTTCCTTTGCAAAAGGTCCGATTAATGCTATCTTGGCATCTTTTTTCAGAGGGAGAACCCCATCATTTTTCAATAATACCATAGATTCTGAAGCTAAATCCCGTGCATCAGCTAAATGCTGGGTGTTATCAACAGTTTTTTTTCACGATAAGGGTTTTCGAACAGTCCTGCCCTTGCTTTAATTGTTAAAATCCGTCTAACTGCCTCATCACCAACATCTATAGAAATATCATCATTATTTATTAATTGCTCTAAATTCTCGCTATAACAATTATCAACCATATTCAAATCAAGTCCTGCGGTAATAGCTATTTTTGCGCAATTGGCTCTATTTGTAGCATAGCCTTGTTTTTCTAATTGTTCAACCGCTCCCCAGTCTGAAACAACAAATCCGTCAAAGCCAAGATTACCACGCAAAATATCCGTAAGATATTTTTTACTTCCGGTGTGTATATCGTCAACACGAAGTGCTGCATATCATCAAGCCGACAGTTTTTTGATACACACCTAAAGATGTGATGATATACCCGCTTATGCGCAGTGATATACCAAACCCGTCGGCTTGGATAAAAAAACACTTCCAAAAAGGAAGTGTTTCAGTCTGGCGAAAAACCTATATTGGCAATTATTGGCGGCGTTCAGCCGCATTTTTGTTTTTCTGCTGACATGTGCATTCAACTCAATTGCGGTAGATTTTAATAAATCTGTGATACGCATAGTTTTCCCCTTTCATAATGTTTTATAAATACTGTATATTTCATCGGCTTTGGCTAATTCGCTTGAAAATGCTGTTGCCGCCGAACTTGCAACCGAAAGTTTTAATGCTTCGCCGTAATCGTGGAATTTTGTATATCCCGCTATAAAACCGGCAACCATAGAATCGCCGCATCCTACCGAATTTACAAGTTTTCCGTCTACAGCATCCCTTGGGTAAACCTTGCCGTCCCGGTCTATTAGCAGCGCACCGTCGCCCCCGC
>JAGAZW010000134.1 GCA_017939855.1 Clostridia bacterium
CTGTCTGACCGTAA
The DNA here is from genome assembly GCA_017939855.1 of Clostridia bacterium. Classification (GTDB taxonomy): domain Bacteria; phylum Bacillota; class Clostridia; order Oscillospirales; family Acutalibacteraceae; genus UBA737. Next base: position 15 of record JAGAZW010000134.1, read on the forward strand.
ACCGAAACTATTTCCTTCATATTCATAACTTCTGTAGCCTTTTTCATAAGGTCTGCAGGACAGTTTGCACCCGCCATAATACCAACACGCATATATGAAAAATCGGTTTTTTCAAAATCCGGGTGTTGCATCATAGCAATAAACATAGTGGGAACGCCGTTAAATGTAGTGATGTGTTCGTTGTGAACACAAGCCAGTGCCGGCTCCGGAGAGAAATATGGCAATGGATACATCGTAGTACCGTGTGTCATGGAGGCGGTCATTGAAAGAACCATACCAAAACAATGGAACATGGGCACCTGGATCATCATTCTGTCAGCAGTAGAAAGCTCCATATGGTCGCCAATATATTTACCGTTATTTACAACATTATAATGGGTAAGCATAACACCCTTCGGGAAACCGGTAGTGCCAGACGTATATTGCATATTACATACATCATTCTTATCAACCGCAGCTGCCAAACGGTATACCTCTTCAACCGGAACCTGTGATGCACGCTCAATTGCCTGACTCCAATTAAGACAACCCTTCATATCAAAACCAACTGTGATAACATTACGCAAAAAAGGAAGTCTCTTGCTGTGAAGTGGCGAACCCAGCTTGGTATTTTGAAGTTCAGGACAAAGCTCAGATATAATTTGAGAATAATTAGCGTCACGGTAATTTTCAATCATAATTAGAGTATGGGTATCAGACTGCTTGAGAAGATACTCGATCTCGTGAATCTTATAAGCTGTATTGACCGTTACCAAAACTGCACCTATTTTAGTCGTTGCCCAAAACGCAATATACCATTGAGGGATATTTGTTGCCCAAACCGCAACATGATCCCCGGCTTTAACACCTAGTGCTATCAAAGAACGAGCAAAGGTATCAACATCATCACGAAATTCGCTATATGTACGAGTATAATCGAGGGTTGTATACTTAAAAGCGTATTGATCAGGAAATTCCTCAACCATACGATCAAGAACCTGACCAAAAGTGAGGTCGATAAGTATATCTTTTTTCCAAACATATTTACCCGTATTATCACGATTATAATAAAGCGCAGTCTCGTTTTTAGAGGTATCGCCAAACTGACGCATATAATTTACAAACTGAGAAAAAATAATCTCCATATCGTCTAGTTCTTCGCACCAAAGCGGATCCCATTCCAACGAAATAAAACCGTCATAGTTAACAGAACGAAGGGCTAACATCATCTCATCAATAGGAAGCTCACCCTCACCCATTAGGCAGAATTCCAAACCACCTTTTGTTTGAATGGCATCTTTAATATGAACGTGTTTAACATAAGCACCCAAATTTTTTATGGTTTGATCTGCGTCTTCATTTGCATTAAAATATGGTGCATACATATCCCACAGAGCTGCTATACTGTCACAAGCATAATTGTCCAGTAATTTTCTCAAAAGGGCAGTATTACAAAAAATGCCCGTAGTTTCAATAAGCAGAGCAACGCCCTTTTCTTCAGCTGTTTTTAAAACAGTACTAATAACTGCATTTATTGAATTCAGAGATTCTTCTTCACTAAAATCAGATGATGCATGTATACGTACATACGGAATATGAAGATTTGAAGCGATATCGATACACTTGCTAATTTCACTGACGCTTTGGTCAAAAGTCGATTTATTTGCAGGATCACAGATAGAATCAATACAAGGCAAAGATAACTTCATAGAATATAGTTTTCTGACAGTTGCTGCAACTGTATGGTCGCCAAATGCTCCATCTTTATCGGCAAAAAGTTGATTATAGATATTGTGAAGCTCTATTCCTTGAAATTTGAGCTCTTTTGCAATTTCGCAGAACTCTTCAAAACTATTATTATGCCAACCCTTAGTAGAAAAAGAAAGTTTCATATAAATTATACCTCCTCGTAAACAATCTTGTTTACTGCATTGATGTATGCACGGATACTTGCACCTATGATATCAGTTGAGATACCGTTTCCTGAATATAATTTACCGCCCGAACGAAGCTTGACAAGAGCAGAGCCCATTGCCTCTTTACCCTCGGTAACAGACTGAATTTGGAAATCATCCAACTCATAATGATGACCTATAATCTGTTCAATGGCAAGAAAGGCAGCATCAATAGGACCGTCACCTATACATACACCATCGATAACCATGTCGCCTTTAGAAACCCTTATCTGAGCAGAAGCAGGAATGATATTACCGTTATTTATAACATAACTAACTAATTTGTATGTGGGTTCAACCTGCAATGCAACACTTGCAACTATTGCTTCAAGCTCTTTTGAGCCAACCGATTTTTTTGCAGCAACCCTTAAAAATTCTTCATAAACCTTCGCATTGTCGTCTTCGGACAGGTCATAACCCAATTTTGAGACAGCGGCTGTAACGGTAGCACGATCATCATTTGCGTTAAGTTTAATTTCTTTTTCGTCATTGCTTACAACAACCGCACTCTTCTCATTCTTAGCCTTACCTGTTATCCAATCAATCTGTTTTATGATTCGATTTACTTCGGTATAATTGATATCAGAAGAAAATCCATAAGAATTGCCACAATTCTTAATTATGTTTACAAAAGTATCAAGAGGTACCTCTTCACCACCAACAGTTGCTTTGACAATATCGGCGCATTTTTGTACTGCGAGAACCGCAGACGCACAAGCAAGACCGTTTTTGTTATGAATAGATACACCAAACTGAATATCATCGTTTTCTATATATCCGGATACTTTCTGAGCAAAACAAGCAAAATCATCAGGCATTATTTCTGCCGCAGAATCGCACACCGTTATAGCATTAGCTCCTGCATTAACAGCAGTTTCAATTATGTTTTTCAAAAATCCTTCTTCTGCCCTGGTAGCATCCACAGCGCAAAATTCCACATCCGAACATCTTTCCTTAGCTGCAGCAACAAGGTCATTAACTAATTCTATCATCTTAGGTTGTTTTCTATGGCAAATATATTCTATACCAACCTTTGAAACGGGAAGCTCAACACGTATTCTGGGTCTTCTTGCAGCACTTAAAGCGGCTGCAGCATTTTCGACTCCTTCAATGCTCATTCCTGAATTTACAGAAATTACATTATCTTTTACGAAAGAGGAAATTGTCTTTACAAAAAGCAGGTCAGCTCTTACATTTTCAATTGCCGGGATTTCAATAACATCTACATCCAATTTTTCAAGCTGACGTGCAATTTCTAATTTTTCCTTAAAGCTAAATACATTTTCTTCACGGCACAAAGTTTTGTCTGCAATATAGATTTTCTTCATGATTTTCTCCTTTTTGACCGTGTTGGCAGTCATATTAATAAAATAAGTCCCCGAAATCAGCTATTGCCGACCTCAGGGACGAAAATTTTCGCGGTACCACCCTGTTTGCAGTTATAAAAACTGCCAACTCTATAGAACTCCAACAAGCTCCTTGCCATGATAACGGGGCAAACCGAAGCCGCTTACTAAAATTTCAGCAACCCTGCTCAGGAATGAGATTTTTTTATTTGCTTATATCGGTTCACACCAACCACCGACTCTCTGAAAAAAGTTGAAATAAAAATTAGTTCCTTCAATGCATTTTATTATGTATGGCGTAATTATACTACTATTTTTTTATTTTGTCAAGAAAAAAATGAAGGATTTATTAATCCTTCATTTTTAAATTAGTCTAATTCTTTAATCCAACCGTATTTGTCTTCTAATCTGCCCCATTGGATACCGGTTAGTGTATCATAAAGGAATTGTGTAACTTCACCTATCTCACCATTATTAATAGCATACTTCTTATCCTTATAGCAAAGTTCACCAATTGGAGAAATAACTGCAGCTGTACCGCAACCGAAAGCCTCTTTGAGAGTGCCCTCATCCATTGCTTTACTTAATTCATCTATACTTAAAAGTCTTTCACTAACCTTGTAACCCTTGTCTCTTAAAACCTCAAGACAAGACTTTCGTGTTATTCCGGGAAGAATAGAGCCCGAAAGCATCGGAGTTATAATTTCGTCACCTATCATAAACATAACGTTCATAGCGCCGACTTCTTCAATATATTTTCTTTCAACACCATCTAACCATAAAACCTGGGAATAGCCCTTTTGTTCTGCTCTCTCCCCGGCCCTGTTACTTGCAGCATAATTACCACCACATTTTGCGTATCCGGTGCCGCCTCTTACTGCTCTGACATCTTCATCTTCTATCATTATCTTAACTGGGTTAATACCCTCTTTATAATAACTTCCAACCGGAGACGCTATTATAACGTAGGTTGCATTGTGAACCGCATGAACGCCCAAAGATTCATCGTTACCGAACATAAACGGGCGAAGATATAGAGAAGTACCGGGCTCTGAGGGTGTCCATTCCTGTTCTAATTTAACAAATGTAGTGAGTACTTCCATAGCAAGTTCTTCCGGTATAGTAGGAAGACATAAGCGCTCA
>JAGAZW010000135.1 GCA_017939855.1 Clostridia bacterium
CATACAACTTTTTATCTGCTTTTTCAAGTCATTTTTAACAAAAATTCGGCTTGATTTGAGAAAACTTCGTCATATTCGCAATATGCATTGCGGTAAACCTCGGTAACAGCATAGCCCTTGTAACCGATTTCGTCACATTTTTTAAAAAATTCCAAAAAATTAAAGTTGCCCTTACCCGGAAGCAGACAATCTTTCTCTTCGGTGCTGTCACTAATATGAAGATGACGGACGTTTTTGCCTATTATATCAAGGATATCAGCAGGGTCATATCCACTTCTTATACATTGTTTTATATCCAAACAAAAGGCAGCATCATCACCGAGAATTTTTACCATACTTTCAAGAAAAGCTTTTTTCCCTGCACGAAATTTTGCGGCATTTTCCTGCAATAGAACAACTCCGCTTTCTTTTACTACGTTTGAAATTTCCAAAAACCGATTACAGTATCCGATGTCATCCAAAACACCGTTGTCCTTGCCGCCATGCATAATAACAAATTTGGCACCGAGTGTTGCTGCAATTTCGCCATAACGTTTATATTGCTCCATACCCTCTTTTGTGCGACGCTCGTATGCAGAAAAAAGCATAAATGACTCCGCCAAAGACATCGTCGGGTGTATTGACACAACATTAACATCGTAATACTGAGCAATATTTTTAAGCTCAGTAACAAAACTTTTTTCGAGTTCACATGCGGCATTGAAAAATATTTCTGTATTTTTTACTCCGCTTTTTCCGACCAATTCTAATGCTTTTTCGGTTTCAAGCGGATAAAGACTGGCGGTTGATATTCCAAGCTCAATCATAATTCCCCTCCGATGTTACAAATACCGTTTTGTTTGTACTGTAAATGACCATGCCGGGCTTAGAGCCGGCGGGCTTTTTAACATTTTTGATAGGGGTGTAATCCACCGGAACATTAGAAGACAGGGCGGCTTTAGAATTTTTAGCTGCCAACCTGGCCGCAAAAAGTATCGTCTCATCGCTTACCTTCCCGCCGCCGCAAAAAAGGACAACGTGTGAGCCGTGAATACCTTTTGTATGGAACCATAAATCATTTTTTGAAGCAAGTCTGGTAGTTATATAGTCATTTTGAACATTGTTTTTACCCACAATGATTTTATACCCTTCCACACTCTTATATTCCTTAAATTCTGCTGTCTTTATTTTTTTGTTTTTGGGTGTTGCTCCCTTAATATAGCCCTCGGAATTTAGCTCCTGTCTGATTTCGGCAATGTCTGCTGCGGTTTCACAGCACTCAAGCGACTGTGCTACTGTTTCAAGATAATCTATTTCCTCTTTGTCCTTGTCTATTAAGGAAGTTAAGGTTTGTTCGGCTTTATAACTCTTTTTATATTCCTTAAAATACTTAGCGGCATTTGCAGCAGCATTAAGGCAAGGGTCAAGAGGTACTGATATTGTTTTTAAATTCTCATCGTAAAAATTTTCGAGCTCAACTTTGTTACTACCCGGTTTAATGACGTATATATTAGCCTTTATAAGCTCACCGTATATGCGAAGCATTTCTCTGTTTTCACAAGATTTCAGCTCTGACTTTCTGATTTCCATCCTCTTATTTGCCCTGATAATAAGGTTCGAAACCAGTTTTGAAAGATCGGAGGAAAGTTTTTTCAGCCTTATAGAATTTTCTTTGCCATTATAAAAAGCATCAAGAAGTAAACTATAGGACAAATAGCTTTCCTTTGAATATAAATCACCATATTGTAAAATGTCGGTATAGGAAAAATCCACAGGAATGTTTTCCTTATTTTTCAGCAAAATAGGACACCCTTTGACAGTAATCTCTTCCTTTATTACTGAAATCTGCTTTTCCAAGTCCTTTTCATTTGTACATTCAGCCGTCACATCACCTTGGCAGACACGAAACGCCATTTCCCTTGCTACAAGCGGGGAAATTCCGTCTATTACACTTAAAATGGCTTTAGAAAGCCCCGTTTGACCTTTGCTGATTATATTATTAGCAAGTTGGAGCTCAGACGTTTCGGTTATGCTTATATTGTTTTGAGGTTCGGGATATTCATAAACTGCTCCCGGCAAAATAAGACGTTTTGCCGAAATATCACTACGTTTTAAAGCATCTATTATCCTGCCTTCACCGTTTAACAAAATACAGTTGCTTTGGTTACCTATAAGCTCACAAACTATCTTTAAATTAACCCTATCTCCCATTTCGTTCAGCGCCTCAAAGCCTATCTCAACTATCCTTTCAAAGCCCCTTTGGGAAACATTCGAAAGCTTAGCGCCCACAAAATGCTTTCTCATAAGCATACAAAACATAGGCGGGTTTTCGGGATTTTCGGTTTTTTGCTCGGTAAAATGTATTCTTGAAGCTGCCGAGCGCACAGAAATAGGAGTCGCTTTGAAAAACCTTTTTTTCGCAGTAAGATTACCAGTTGGTCACCAGACGGCTCATAAATTTTTTCTATTCGGCTATCTACAGCCTCGTTTAATTCACAGACAATTTTTCGGGTGATCCCACCATCAAACGCCATTGTGACCCTCCAAAAATTCAGCTATTTGTGTACAAGCATCTTTGTACGCTTTATATTCTGCCGCTTTTTCCTTTACATTCACAAGAGAATCAGCGCATTTTTTGCATATATTATACTGTTTTTTTATGTACTGAATGTTTACTTCGCTATCGGGCTTTATTGCTCCTATATATTTTTCGCCCATACTCAAGCTATATGGCGAACCCGAAAAGGAACAAAGCATTACAGAATAAAGTTTATTGTTTTCCTTTACAGCCGTCTCTTTTTCTATGCTAAAACCGTTTTTAGCCAGATATTCACGCAACGTTTTAGCCGCAGTCATAGGCTGCAGTATAAATTTTATTTCGTTTTTATATGAACATCTGTCTATTATTCCGCTTATAACGTCGCCACCCATACCTGCAATAACGGTGTATTCTGCATCCTGCTTTGCGACACCTCGGAGTCCGTCAGAGCATATCAGATTTACGTCCTTAATACCCAGCTTGTTGAAATTTTTTTTAGCATTTTCTATCGGGCTATGAGAAATATCGGTTGCCGTAATACTCAAAAAGCCGCCACTTAAATAAAGGGCGGCGGGTAGGTATCCGTGATCAGTTCCCACATCACATACACTTACTCCTTTCGGAATAAATGACATTATAAGAGATAATCGGTCACTTAAACTGTGCATTACTTGTTTTCAAAATGACGATTAAGCTTTTCCATCAGTTCGTCACAGTCTGTTCCGTGAACTGCACAGGCCTGTTCAATACTTTCGCCTCTTGATGCAGGACAACCTAAACAATGCATACCAATTTCAAGGAAATACTTAGCAGCAGTATTATCCATATCCAACACATCACCTATAAGCATATCTTTTGTAATTTTCATAATTTCCTCCTAAAACAATTTTGGTTTTTCTTCAATTTTTACTCTTGAATGATTATAAATTTTACGGTTATCAAGTGCCCATATGCGTTGAGAAAAGTCCTGTGGTTTAGCAGCCGAAACCGCTTC
>JAGAZW010000136.1 GCA_017939855.1 Clostridia bacterium
GAGTAGTCTATCACCGATACCCATTTTCTTGTGTAGCAGTATCATCAATCCTGACATAATGGTGATAACACCAAGACCGCCGATCTGAATCAATATCAGAATAATGATTTGTCCGAAAACGCTCCAAGAGGAAACGGTCGGTGTAACTATTAGACCCGTAACACAGGTGGAGGTCGTTGCGGTGAAAAGCGCATCTAAAAAAGGAGTCGGTTTTCCATCGGCTGAACTTATGGGAAGCGAAAGCAACACTGCACCAATTAATATTGCAATTAAAAAGCTCAACAATATAATATGTGTTGTGGATACCCGAAGCCGTTGTTTTTTCATATTATCCTAACGCTACCATGCTGAAAACGAGCGCAAACAAGGCAACGGTTTCGCAAAGACCGACAACAGTGATGTACTGTGAAAAGCCTTTTCCTGTTTCAGCTAAAGAATCCGCACCGGCAGCACCGGCTTTACCCTGAGCAATGGCAGAAAAAGCCATTGCCAAACCGGATGCGATTCCAAGACCGAGCAAAAAGGCAGGATCGGCAGAAGAACCCTTCATTTGCTGCATCAAAAGAAAGCCGTAAATGGTCTGTGTAAGAGGCGCACCTGCAAAAACAGTAAGAATAAAAGGTGCCGCTTTATTTACCATATAACACTTCTTCCATGCGCCAATAGAAGATTGACCTGCAATACCAATACCGATCGCCGAACCAATTGCGGCAATACCCATAACTAATGCTGTACCTAATGCTCCAAAATTCATAATAATTCTCCTTAATAATCAATTTTTTCCTCGAAAGGTTTAAACTTGTATCCACTCCAAGACATACCCAAATGAGACGAAAACTCCAAGGTGTTAAGTCTAATTCCGTGAACGATAACCGAAAGAATATTTAAAATCATATTCAGTCCATGGCCAAACACCAAAAGAACCATGGCAAGTATCATAAACATAAAATTGCCAAGCAAGGGACCTGCTAACTCATTAACGGTAGCAGAGATTGCGGCGCCTGCAAGGCCGACAGCCCAAAGGCGTATATAGGAAACGATGTCACTGAACAGATTAAAAATACCAAGTAAAACCGAAACAATATTGGTAAGACTTGAAAGTATAGATTTAATTACACTACCTTCATAGTTTGCAAATATAAAACTTAAAACAAACCCAATGGCAACAAAAGCAATAGCAATAGTACCGACGGGAATGCCACCTATAACCAAGCTGAAACTGAAAACTTCTCCGTTTACTACAAAGCTAAGCACTAAATAGAACATACCAATAAGTTCTATTGCAGAACCAATATCGCCAATCACTTTAAGGGATTTTCTATTCCGTATAGCACATTTAATATGAGCCACAGTCAGTTGGACAAGGGCGAATACAAAACACAATATCTGCAAATTTTGTGCAGTAGTGAGTCCTGCGGTGCCATTGGTCCAGAACGGATACCATATCTTATCGGCATACACGTTTGAAATTACCGGTATGGATAAGCTCTTAAGCCACGCAGGCAACTGCTCTGGAGTGAGTCCGAAC
>JAGAZW010000137.1 GCA_017939855.1 Clostridia bacterium
GTGTATCAGTGAAGGTGCAAATTCAGTTATAAAGATTTCTGCTTTTGTTACATTTTTTTCAAGTCTGTATGCGGTCTTATCAGCGTTACCTCTTAAATTTTTAAATTATGTACTAGATACATTAGAGGTAACCAATACCATTTCTAAATGCAATAATTTATATTTAATAGTTTTTTGGCTTGGATTTTCGGGAATTAGTATTTGGTGTCAGGTTTTTTCTTTGATTGACGGCTGTGGAATAAATTATAAATTATTTATTTTTTCGAGAATTTTGCATGGAATATTAAGTACAATGTTTTTTAACGCATATATTCATATTTTTAATATTAAAATACAAACTATCAGCAATAGTGTTAATATAATTTTCAAAGATAATTATGCTCCAATGCATTTAGCTGTTGCGATTTTTGTCCTCGTAATATTTCTGTTGATTTCATTCGAAAGTAAACGGACTAATATATTATATAACGATTTGATGTGAGAGATATTTTTGCCATTTTTGAGTATGAGTTCAAATTCTCACATAAACTACAATGAATAAAAAATAAGACAGTCCAAAGACTGTCTTATTTTTGGCTGGGGTGGCAGGATTCGAACCTACGAATGCAGCAGTCAAAGTGCTGTGTCTTACCGCTTGACGACACCCCAATATTCTGATAATTAAAAAAAACCTTGGTACGCGTTAGCGCACCAAGAAAAATTCGTGGGGTGGAAGATGGGACTCGAACCCACGGTCTCCAGTGCCACAAACTGGCGCTTTAACCAACTAAGCTACATCCACCATAACGCAAAGACAATTATAACACAAAACCCTAATTTGTCAAGCATTTTTTGCGTTATAATTCAAAATCTTTTTCTGTATAATTCTCCGAAGGTTTAATTATTTCCGGCTCCCTTTGGAGAGGATTATATTTATAGCTGTGACAATAATCTCTTTTATCTGTCACACCACGTTTAAGACAAAAAATCTCATCAGTATATTCGGATTTTTTGCCATATTTACACCAACTGCAAGAACGGATAAGTTTTTTATTAAAAAACGAAGACATTTTCACACCTCAAAAGCGTTTTATTCAATAATTAATTCTTTAATAGAACGAAGTTGATAATCAGCGTTCTTTAAAAGATCTGTGTGTTTTAATGCAAAGGCCGCACCCTTTACAACACTGTGCAACGGATCAGATAAATGATGAACCTTTACCCCTATATACTCTGAAAGTAAAACATCCATCCCGTTAATCAGACTTCCGCCACCGGATAAATACAGACCATCAATGTTAATATCGGCCACTAAATCAGGATCCGTCTTCATTAATACTGATTTTATCGCCTTGCAAATTATCGTTACCGGTTCCTTTATTGCTTCAAAAACTTCTGTGGATGTAATTTCAAAGCTTTCAGGTAGACCTGTAAATACATTTCTGCCTTTGGCAATCATTGCAATTTCAACAGGACGATTAATTACGGTGCCGATTTTTTTCTTAATGTTTTCTGCCATCAAGGGTCCTATTTCGATATTAAATTCTTTTCTGATATACTTTGATATTTGCAAATCAAAGTCATTTGATGCCGTTTTACACGAATCGCATACAACGACTCCGCCCATTGAAACAACGGCAATATCGGTTGTCCCAGCACCAATATCAACTACCAATGTACCATGAGGCTTAGAAAAGTCTATACCAAGGCCAAAAGCCACTGCCAAAGGACTTTCAATGACGGTTATATTTCGTCCGCCGGCTGATTCAACAACGTTTGCAAGAGAATGATGTTGAAGTTCAGTAAGACCTGCCGGTAAAGTCGCAATGATTCTGGGTTTTATAATTTTGTTTCCAAAGGCAATTTGCATATATTCTTTAAGCATTGATTCAGTGATATCATAATCGGAAATTATGCCGTGTTTGATTGGCGAAACAGTAGTAAGACTATCCGGAGTTCTTCCAAGAGTCTGTTTTGCTTTTTCACCATAATAGACAGGCACCCATGTATCATTATCAACAGTGACAAAACTTGGTAATTCAACAACAACCTTTGAACTTGAAAAAATAACGGTTTTTGATGAACCTAAATCGATACCTATATCGGTTGCCATAAAATCACCTCGATAACTAATTTGTTATATTATACTATTAACTTTGAATTTTTTCAACTTTCTTTTTTCTTGCACCAGAAGATAAGACTGTCGCACAATATACGTTTTCTACCCCTGCTAAGAGTAATTGTCTTGCACAGGAATCTAACGATGCACCGGTAGTCTTAATATCGTCAACCAGTAAAATGTTTTTATATTTTGCTTTTTTTACAAAATAATATTTACTTTTGGCGTTTTCAAATCGGGAAGAAAAATCGCTTTTATGCTGCGACTTAACAAAATGACGACTTTTTAAAATTCCGTCCACAAAAGGAATTTTCATTTTTTCAGCAATTATTTGTGCTAAGAGTTTGGAATGATCAAAGCCACGAAGCAGTTTACTGTGTAAAGACGAAGGTACACAAGTAACAGCCGAAAATTTTATTCCCTTAAATTCAGTCATAACGCAATGTGCCATCTTATCTGCAAAGTATTCTGCATAGTGGCTCTTCTTAGATAATTTAAAACGATACAAGGCCTGTCTTGCAAGACCTGTATTCTTATAAACGCAGACTATGTTTTTAAAATAATATACCCTGGTCTTACAACTACAATTATCTTTTTCATTTCCGCAGAATTTGCAACGTTTTTTGGGATTTATTAATTCGATGTTGTTCTGGCAAATATAACACATATCCTCGCCTTCGTCGATTATTTCACCGCAGCAAATACATTTTTTTGGAAATAAAGCAATTTTTAAAGCGTCAAACGGAAACAAAACAATTTCATCAAACCTCATCAAAGTAACCTTTCAAAAGAGTATATCTCAAAGTTTTTTTGTCATTATCTGCCATCTGTGTAACAATATTTTCGTTTCCTACAATAATCAGTAACCTTTTTGCTCTGGTAACAGCGGTATAAAGTATATTTCTGTATCTAAGTTGTGATGGAACATCGATGATCGGAATAATGACGCAATCAAATTCACTACCCTGGCTTTTATGTACAGTTATGGCATATGCTAATTCCAATTCACCTATATTTTCCGTAATATAGGTTGCAGTTCTGTCATCAAAACGCACTTTTAAAGTACCAGCACGCATATCAATATCTGAAATAAAACCAACATCGCCGTTATAAACTCCGGTACCGATTTCACCATCATCTTTTATCCAAGAAACCTCATAGTTATTGCGAATCTGCATTACCTTGTCTCCAACACGCATATAAACACCTTTATAACTCATATGAGGCTGATTGGCTTTTTTAGGGTTAAGATACTGCTGTAATAAATTATTAAGATTCAAAGTTCCGGTATCAAGTTTTTTTGATGGACAAAGCACCTGAATATTTTTTAAAGAATCAAAACCGTATGCTTTTGGTAATCTTTCGCTACACAATTCAACAACTGTGTCACAAACCTCCGAAGAACTATGTCTTTTCAATATAAAGAAATCATCATTTGAATTAGAAAAATCAATAGGTGTTTTATTAATGATTGCGTGAGCGTTTTTAATTATTAAACTTTCATTTTTTTGTCTGAAAATCTTTCTAAGCCTTATTACAGGAAATTTTTCGCTGGATATTATATCGCTCAATACGTTTCCGGCCGAAACACTAGGTAATTGGTCTGCGTCACCTACAAGAATTATTCTGCAAGATAACTTTAATGAGCGAAGAAGGCTTTCAAAAAGAAGGGAATCTATCATCGATGCTTCATCAATGATAATAACGTCGCATTCTAATGGGTTCTTTTCATTACGAGCAAATTTAGAGTTTTCTTCATCGGTCCATTCGACTTCCAAAAGTCTATGAATAGTCATGGATTCCATACCGGTTAACTCTGACATTCTTTTGGCTGCCCTGCCAGTAGGTGCTGTTAATGATATATTAAGATTTCGCATTTCAAACAGCTTAATAATAGCGTTTAAAGTGGTTGTTTTACCAGTTCCGGGACCGCCGGTAAGGACTAGTATACCCGTATCGAATGAGTCCTTGATAGCTTGTTTTTGTAGTTGCTCAAATTTAATGCCTAATTTATTCTCAAGATACTCAATTTCTAAATCATCAATTTTGCAAATAGAGGTTAAGTTTTCTTTCGTTGCGCTAAGCCGCACTGAAATATAACGCTCTGCATTAGCATATTCAGGTAATGAAATAAAATCTGTGTTATCAATTTTTTCAGAAATCACCTTAAACTGTGAAATCATATTGTCGCATATGTTATTTATCCTAGATTCATTGCTTTCAAGCAATCTTTGAGCAACGCATAATAATTTATGTCTTGGCAGACAGGTATGTCCATTGAGAAGATTTTCTCTGAGTATGTAAATTATACCAGCTTCAAGCCTATTATGGTTGTCCGAAGAAATACCGAAATCATGGGCAACTTTTTCCACTAATTCAAATTTTAGATTTATACTTGAATCGCACAAAATGTATGGATTTTCTTTAATAAGATATGTGGCGTCGGTACCTAATCTTTTGAAAATTTTAATACATTTTTCAAGAGTTACTTCGTATGGTGATAGTAATAACATAATGTCTCTGACACCATATTGCTTTGAATACTCTTTTGAAATTAAAAGCGCCTTTTCTTTTGATATCCCCCTTATTATCGAAAGCTCTTCAGGATGATTTTGTATGATATCCAAAGTATCATCTCCGAACTTTTCTACAATTCTTGTAGCGGTGGAGGGGCCGACACCTTTGATAATTCCCGAGGACAAATATCTCAAAATAGTCGCTGCGGTTTTTGGAAGTTGGTGTTCAAAACTTTCAATGCTAAATTGATTGCCGTACGAAGGATTAACAACAAACTTACCTGAAAGTTTTAAATTATCCCCCTCACTCACAAATGGCAAAACACCAACAACGGTTATATGTTCCCTACCACTTTTTAAGATAGCAACAGTATAACCGTTCTGATCGTTCTGATATTTAATTTTTTCGACAACGCCACTAATCTTTTCAGCAGAATCTATATTAAAAGAATCTGACATTTTAACTTCCTTTCGTTAAACTCCTCATAATATTCGGTATAGCCTTATTTGTAGAAAAGATAATTTCTGAATTATCAAATTGGTTTTTGCATTGATTATTTTCTTCTTCAGATAAATCATCTGTAACGGCAATTATATGCTCGGCAAAATCGTTACCGTACCAACGATATTGTTCACGTATAAATCTGAGTTGAGAATTTGCTTGATTTTCCCTCAAAAAAATCACACATATATTGTTATAGGGCCTTTTGGGTGCAAAAATCCACATTCTGATTGTATGTACTATATCACAAATTCCTGATATCGAAAGCAGAATCAAAATGACGATTAAAGCTCCTTTAATCATAGATACCACCTCATTACATAATATGTTTATGTAATGAAAGTGGTACCATTAAATTATTTTTTCTTCAAAGAAACTCTGATTTCGTATTTTCCAACAATCCAAACATTATCAGCGTCTTTTATAGATATTGCAGAATAATCGGTTTCATTGCTGATATTAAAAGAGCCTGTCGAATAGCCGTCAAGGTCGATGACAATACTGCGGTTATTTATAGTTTCATTCCATTTATCAATGAAATTTTCATCACCGCAAACAGTAATAATAGGCGGTTTTTCAACATCAATACTAGCTTTTAATCCTGAAGCGACATTTATAAACTCAACCTTTGAGCTTGAGATTTCGTATTCATTAATTTTAAAGTCTGAAACATCAATTTTAACAGTAAAATACTCTAGTTTGTTTTGGTCTGACAATGTTACGCCGTCAGGTAATATGGGAGAAACTTCAAATGTATTAGATTTAATAGAAATATTTCTGAAATCAATAGGACTTAAAGTAAGTTCGGTCATGGAATCTACAACATCAGGTGTTCCGCGAACCACCACCTCTTTATAATCGCAAGACCATAAATCGTCATCGTTCAAGGTGGTTCCCTTACCGAATTTTGACGGTATATTGTTAAACTGCGCCAAAACCTTCAAGGTCTTTTCTTTTGAAATCCGCTGAGTTACATTCACAGAAGTAAAATCCAATTGCAAATAATTTTTTAAGATGACCTTATTATTGATATCATAAATTTTATTGTCGGTACCATATCGATAAATAAGTGCACCGTTGGTATCAAGTAATCTGATTTCACAATTGAAATTCTGAGTGGAGCTTAATATTTGGTTGACTTCATAATACGCCTCGACCGTTGCAATCTTTTGCATAACAGAACGTGGACCACGAATTGAAATTCTTTGATTGGATGAATCGCTTATCACGGGAGTTTCGGCAATCAAATCTTTATTAGACGGAGTTCCAACTCCTACAATATTAGGTTCAACATCAAATTCCTTAGTATCAAAATTATCTACCGTTACTTCAATGGTCTGTGGAGAAACAGAAACAAATTCGTAGCCTGATTTACTGCTGTTTCTGGCCCCTGCTACTGCCAAACGATATTTACCCGCCTCAGTTATATCAGAAACTGAGGTCGTAAGCATAATGTCGTCAGCTCGCAAAGAACTTATAACATAATTAGGACCGCTTACGGTGACAGTAAACTTTTGTGTTGTGGGATCCGAAGACA
>JAGAZW010000138.1 GCA_017939855.1 Clostridia bacterium
CCGAAGAATGTCCCGAAAGGTTATGGCATTTAAAATTTCTGTCAACTATAAAAGCAGACCCCGTACAATTATAGATAAAATCCGCTTCATTTCCCTCTAAAGCGGCTGCAGCAACGCAGGGTTTAAACACAGAACCAACGCTGAAAGCAGAAAGTGCTCTGTTTACAAGCGGCGAATCCGTTGACAAAAGTGCTGCTGCGATATCATCGGTATCAAAATCGGGACGGCTTACCATAGCACGAATTTTGCCGCTACTCGCTTCACACACCACAACCGCACCTCTATTAAGTCCTTGAGCTACGTTAAAGGCAGCGGATTGTATTGAAGCATCAATAGTTGTCACAACAGCATTTTTCCCGCCTGTCGAATCGTTTTTAAATCTTGGAGCTACACCCTTTAATAAACTCGCATCTCCTGCTGTTTGAAAGACTGCTTGAACGCCCTCTTTGCAATAGAGAATATCGTCATACGCACCTTGTATCCCGCTTAAACCGTGAGACTTCTCATCAAGATACCCTATAATATGGTTCGCAGTATTTTCTCCTGAGGAAACATCGTAAATACGGGTATATGAAATACCCTCGCACTCAATTTCCTTTTGTACCTCACATACTTGAGGCTTTCCTTCACTTAAGAGCTTTTTAACACTAACAAGCTCATCACCACTTAAAATTTCAGGCAAAATTGCGATTGCCGTATCAACCGGCAAAATTGCCGCTATGAGCTTTTGATTAGTGTTTGTCAGTGGCAACATATTACAGTCATAAATGCTTCCTCGTCTTTTTGAAACCTCTATGGTATACTCTATCTGATTTTCACAAAGGGTACCGTAATCACCGTTCGCTATAACAGCTACTCTTAAAAAGCAGGATAGAAACATAAGCATTATGAGAAAAAAACAAGCTATGCTTCTATACAAAAATCTTTTATTTTCTTCCATAAAAAACACCTCGATAATGAGTATTACCGAAGTGCTTTAATTTTATTTGGTTTTCATTCTCAGCATAGAGCCTTTTTTTATTTCCTTGCTATACGGAATTTTTATTATCTGCATAGGATGAGGGGCAGAGTCTATAAGGTTGCCGTCACCATCAAAAAGAATATCGGTTGAAACCGAAAATGGTTCTCTGCCGGCTTCCAGACAGTCAAGCTCTGTTCCACGCAAAAATTTATTTTTAAGTACTGCTAAGACACAACCGTCTTTATAATCCTCAACAACTGCTGCAAGGGCATAGTCTCTTATATAACCTGCATTTTCGTATGTTTGGGAGTTCTGAGGCTTACCTAAATAAAAGCCTGTGGAATAAGTCCTGTGGCTGATTTTATTTAATTCATCATTCACCCATTGAGGCACCGTCCAGCTACCGCTTGAATCTTTAAGACTGTCTATAGCTCCTCTATAAGCATTCGTACAAACTGCAACATAATATTCCGTTTTGGCTCTACCTTCAATTTTCAGACTTGTAATACCTGCGGCTACCATTTTATCAAGGTATGGCGCCATACACATATCATTAGCATTTAAGATATATGTTCCCTTTTCGGTTTCGGTGATATCGAAATATTGACCGGGTCGGGTCTGCTCCATAAGCGAATAACTCCAACGGCACGGCTGAGCACAGTCACCACGGTTGGCATCTCTGCCCGTCATATAGCTTGAAAGCAAACATCTCGCTGAAAAGGAGACACACATCGCTCCATGAGCAAATGCCTCAAGCTCTAGGTCGGCAGGAGTATTTTTTCTGATTACCGCAATTTCCTCTAAGGATAATTCCCTTGCTAAAACGACACGTTTAGCACCCATATTATAAAAGGCATTGGCAGTTTCACTGTTGACTATACCCGACTGCACCGAAATATGCAAGTCACAATTTGGAGCATATTTTTTTACAAGCTCCATCGTACCAATGTCCGAAGCAATTACAGCATCTGCACCGATATCATTTAAAAAGCTCAGAAACTCAGGCAGACGTGCTATTTCATCATCATGAGGCAAAGTGTTACAGGTAACATGCACCTTAACATTGTTTTTATGCGCATATTGGGTGCCTTCAATAAGACTTTGCTTATCAAATTTTGCGGCGGCGGTACGCATACCGAATTCCTCGCCCGCAAGATACACCGCATCCGCACCGAAGTCTACTGCCGTTTTAAGTCTGGTTAAGTCCCCCGCAGGACATAAAAGTTCAATTTTTTGCATTTTATTCACCGAGAGTACTATATATCCACTTACCCTTTGCTTTCAGGTCACTAACTGTTTTGTTATGTCCCGAAAGGGATTCGTTGAAATAAAATTTACCGTCACTATCGGTTACAAAATATGTCGCTTTAGAATCGCTGTCGGGTGTTATTGCCGCTTTAATAGAGGCAATGCTCGGTGAACACAAGGGTCCTGCCGGTAAACCTATAACTTTATAGGTATTATACTTGCCGTTACCATATGGATAATGGGTTGTAGGATCACTTTGCAAATGTGCAGGACCATCCCAATTAACCCCTTCCAGACGATTATAGAACACTTTTGCTACTTTGTTTCGATTTTCCTGAGAAGCAAGACCTGCCTCCTGTTCAACAACCGATGCCATAGTAAGAACCTGATGGAAAGTATAATCGCTCTTATCTATTTTCTTTCTGAAGTCGTCGGTTATTTTGCTGTCAAGATTTTGGAGCATTTTATCAATTGCATAATAGGCACATTCTTCAGAGCTGAAACCGCCTTCCTCATAACACAGGAAGTCATAGGTATCAGGATATAGATAGCCTTCCAGTCTATAATACACATTCTCAACCGGTATTTCCTTAACAAAATCAAAGTCAAAGCTACCTTCGCGTATCTGATATTTAAAATCCTCTGCGGAACAAACCTGTTTGTTTTCAAGCTCTAATGCAATTTGGTCAATATTCCAGCCTTCAAGTATTGTAACCTTATTACTCTTTCTCGCAACACCTTTTTTGGTGAGCTCCTCGGCAATACCACTGTAACCCGAATCAGAATCTATAACTCGGGTCCCGCTTTGGTATTTACCGTCATATTTTTTAATTTTTGAATAAACACGGAAGAATAGCGGCGACTTAACGATTCCTTTTTCCTCTAAAATTTCGGCAATCTGCTTAGTAGAAGCACCATTGGGTATCGTTATTTCAACATTATGACCTCTGCCAAATCCTATACCCAGATAGTCTGCACCGAAGAATATAATACCCCATGCTACGCTCAGAGAAACCACAACAATAACTGCTATCCAAATTGTGTTTTTAATGACCGTTTTTTTATTAGATCGAATTTTTTCGTCTTCTTGCTCATAATTAATCCAAAAACCA
>JAGAZW010000139.1 GCA_017939855.1 Clostridia bacterium
GGCGCCTTTGAAAACGGCGTACTCACAGGCAAGGGCCTTCCCTACGGCGGTTCTCTTATAAGACCTGAAGCTACAGGATTTGGTGCTACATATTATGCAGTTGAAGTATTCAAACACTTCGGCGAAGACATAAAGGGTAAAACATTTGCTATCTCCGGTTTCGGTAACGTTGCTTGGGGCGCTGCTAAAAAGATTGCAGAGCTCGGCGGTAAGGTTGTT
This sequence comes from Clostridia bacterium, assembly GCA_017939855.1. Taxonomy (GTDB): domain Bacteria; phylum Bacillota; class Clostridia; order Oscillospirales; family Acutalibacteraceae; genus UBA737. The sequence continues at coordinate 220 of JAGAZW010000139.1, forward strand.
ACCATCTCGGGTCCTGACGGTTATGTTTACGATCCCGACGGTATCACAACCGATGAAAAGATTGAATATATGCTTGAAATGCGTGCTTCCGGTCGTGATAAGGTTCAGGATTATGCTGATAAATTCGGTGTTGAATTCCATGCAGGTGAAAAGCCTTGGGGTGTTAAGGTTGATGTTGCTATGCCTTGTGCAACACAGAACGAAATCGGTATGGAAGAGGCTAAGAAGTTGGTTGCTAACGGTGTTCCCTACTACATTGAGGTTGCCAATATGCCCACCAAGAATGATGCTCTCGAATACTTAAAGGAGAATTGCAAGGTTGTTGCTCCTTCTAAGGCCGTTAATGCCGGCGGTGTTGCTGTTTCTGCACTCGAAATGAGCCAGAACTCTATGCGTTACAGCTGGACTGCTGAGGAGGTTGATGCAAAACTCAAGCAGATTATGAAGAATATCCATGATAACTCTGCTAAGGCTGCTGAGACCTACGGACTCGGCTATGACCTTGTTGCAGGTGCAAATATTGCAGGCTTTATTAAGGTTGCTGACGCTATGATGGCTCAGGGCCTTATCTGATAATCTTATAAACACTTAAAACGGCGATGCCTATTGGCTTCGCCGTTTTACTTTATTCATTGTCCTCTTTTATTTCTTTTTCATCTTCAGAAAAAATATAAAGTTCTTCACAGGCCTTTTGAGCACTTATCAAAGTTTCCATTGCTTTTTCCGTTGCATCAAGCAAAGTTAGATACATTTCTTTATAATCAGCCATATCTTCACCACCCTTGATAATATTTTAGGACTATTTGTCCTATTTGTCAATAGGACAAATAGTCCGAGGGTATAGTAATATCGGTGATAGTATGAGATTAAGAATCAGAGACATGAGAGAAGATAGAGATTTAAGTCAGAGCGATATTGCAAAATATCTGCATTGCGATCAGTCGCTTTATTCTAAATATGAAAGAGAAGAACGCCCCATTCCCTTTGAAGCAATGGTGAAACTTGCTTTGTTTTACAAAACGAGCATAGATTATCTCGCAGGTCTTACCGATAATCCAAAACCATATAAATGAAATCACGGCGATGCTAAGTTTAGCATCGCCGTTTTGTTACATTGTTCAATTAAACCAATTCATAACCGCCTACAGGTCGGATTAGTATGGGAACGCAGCTATCCTGTCCGAAAACCGATTCTATCATCCTTTTATATTCTTCCAGCTGTTCGTTCGGAATATAACACTGTATAGTACCGGCAAAACCGCCGCCGTGAACTCTACAAGCTCCCTTGTTTGCCAAAAATTGCTTTGTGAGAGCTAACGCCAAGCAAAGACCCTGCTCGACGGGATTAGAGTTGGAATAAAGATTTTGAAGATAGTTATATGAGGATTCACCCGACTGATTCACAAGGGTAAAGAAGGCATCAAAATCGGTAGCTTTAAGAGCAGCTTTTTGGTCACCCAC
>JAGAZW010000140.1 GCA_017939855.1 Clostridia bacterium
AACTACCTGGTATAAGGTTACTACTTTAGACGGATTATATACAGGTTATGTATACGGCGTTTATGTAACACTCGTCGACCAACAAGAACCTCCTCAAATAAATACCGATTTTGCGGCGCAATTAGCAGCTTTCCCCGAAAGCTATCATTCAGCGCTCACAGCCTTGCATAATGCACATCCTGAATGGATATTTATTGCAGATCATGTTTCGATGTCCTTTGAAACTGCGGTAGCTTCGCAGTATAACGATGTGAGAAAAATGGTAGAACTAAGTCAAGGGATAGCCTGGCGATCTTTGCAAAAGGATCAATATAATTGGGATAATGATTCTTGGAAAATCCTCGACAGCGGCAGATGGGTTGCCGCATCAAGAGAGGTAATAGGATATTATATGGATCCTAGAAACTTCCTTGATGAAACATATATTTATATGTTTATGAAGCAGGGCTATAATAGCTCATATCAGACCGAAGCAGGATTAAACAGAGTTATAAGCGGTACCTTTTTGGCAAACGGATACACACCAAATAGTCAAGATGAAGTGGACAAGCTTTATGGCGGTTCATATACTAAGGTAATAATGGCGGCTGCAGAAAAATCAGGTGTAAGCCCATATGTAATAGCGGCAAAGATTATAACCGAACAGGGCACTACCGGTGCTTCTGCCCTCATTTCCGGCACATACGGCAGCTATCAGGGATATTATAATTTCTTAAACTGGGGAGCCTCCGGTGCTACTCAGGAGGCGGTTGTTGCAAACGGACTTCAAAAAGCAAAAGATGAGGGTTGGGACTCGAGAGCTGATGCTATTATAGGCGGAGCTATAAAACTTGCCGATGGGTATATAAACGCAAAACAAGACACATATTTTTATATGAATTTCAATCTTCGTGAGCCTGATAAATACTGGCATCAGTATGCAGGTTCTGCATATGATGCTTATGTTAAGGCGTCGAATCTTTCAAAGGCGTATAAAGGGGCTTTTGATGGTGCACCGTTAGTTTTCAGTATTCCTGTATATACTTCTATCCCTGAACAAAGAGCAACAAAGGCTGATAAGGGAGATAACAGGTACAATAATTATTATCTTACTAGTATGCAGGTTTCAGGTCTTTCACCGAGTTTTAATATGTATACATATAATTATACCCTTTCTGTGACGGGTGATACTACAGTGTATATTGAATTGCCCGAGGGAGCAGCTCTTGCGTCGGCTAAGGCAAACCTTATTTCAAAGGGCGATAATTCTGTTAAGATTACAGTAAAATCCCAAACGGGATATTATGACTCATATACCCTTAATGTTGCATCTACTGTAAACTGCACATTGACTGTAACTGTAGGTGACCCACCTGCAGACGGTGAGACGCCCCCGGTGGTAATACCGCCGATTGAGGACGACCCACCCACCTACCAAAAGGGCGATACCAATGGCGATGATAAAATTAACATTGTTGACTTAGCAAATGTTCAGAAGCATCTGCTTGGGATTATCACATTAAGTGGCAGCAATCTAGATGCTGCCGATACTAATAGTGACGGTAAGATAAATATAGTTGATTTAGCGAATGTTCAAAAACATTTACTGGGTATAATTTCATTAATATAGGATTAAGTGTTTAAACCGCACTGTTTAGGATATTGAAATGGAGATTATTATGAAAAAAAGTTTTAAGTATGCAATTTCTTATTTTATGGTAATAATGGTTGCCGTATCAACCTTCACATTCTCTACTTTTGCTGTAGGAGGTTCGGTAAGCTTAAATAAGTCAACTTGTAATATAGGCGACACAATTACTGTTACGGTAAACATAGATGCAGGGGAAGAAATGGCGTCGATGGAGGCTTATGTTAAATATAATAAGTCCGTCCTTTCTTTTCAAAATCAAGGGCTTATTGTGGCAGAAGGAGAAAATATCAAAATAGTGGCTACCCCAGGTGGAGCAAAAACATATCAGGCAAGTTTTTCACTTACTGCTATTGCTGCAGGCAGTGCAGAAATTGAACTTTTTAATATAAGTTATGTTTATCTTAACGATCCTAACCTTAATCCTCAACCAAAACCTGTATCGGGAGATAAGAAAACAGTGACTGTGACAACACCAGTTACCCCCGATCCTACACCCACTCCAAATCCCGATCCGAAGCCCGAAGACAAACCTACAAAATCCTCAAATGCTAATTTAGGTTCTCTTTCGGTAAAAGACGGTATCTTATCACCAAATTTTAATTCTGCTACCACTTCTTATACTGCGACGGTCAGATATGAAAAGGAAGAAACTACCGTTTTTGCTAATGCTCAAGTAGGAACTTCTACCGTTTCGGGAGCAGGTGACTATAAGCTTGAGGTTGGTGATAACAAGGCGATAATAACTGTTGTCGCTGAGGACGGTACTAAAAAAACGTATGAAGTAAATATTAAACGTTTAACCGAGGAAGAAACCGCAAAGCTGGATATGCCGGATATTGAACTTACTCCGTTGGACGTTGAATTGAACGGCTTCTATTATCGTGTAAGGGAGGATATATCGGATATTGCAGTGCCGCATGGCTTTATATCTGCTGTTGCTACCTATAATGACATACAGGTAGGAGTTATTATGGATAGTGCGAGTTCTGAGTATATGTTGTATTATCTTACACAGCATGGTGCCAATATCGGAGATTACTATTTCATTAATGACTCCGGCACATTTCAGAGACTTAATTACATTACTGTAAACGGTAGACTTTATATAGTTGAGAAGCCTTACGGGAACAATACCGCCCCTGACGGATGGGAAGATTGCATCTACACTCTTCACACAGGAAAGGTACCCGCCTTTGAAGCTACCGAAAGTTCAATGAAGGGCTTCTATATTTTCTATTGTTATGTCGATGGCGAAAGGGGTTTTTACCGATATGACAGTGTGCAGAACACAATTCAGCGTGACCCCGGATTTGACCTTAATCCTTTAAATTACGAAAAGGAAAAGGATAAGGCGGTAGGCCTTTTTGGTAGATTCATGACCATGAGTTTTGCCGGAAAAGCGGTTATTGTACTCATTCTTTTAGCCGTTTTGTTTATCATTACCATCGTTATTCTTGTTATCATAAAATTCATAAGAGGTGCAAAATCAGCGCCACAAGAGCAGGAGGCTGAGACTTTGCAGGATGCACAGGAAGAGCTTTTGCTCGATAACGAAGAAGATGATGAGAACTTCACCTTAGGGGACGAACAGCCGACGGAGGATGAATTTTAAACTTAAAAAACCAAACACACCCGAAGATATTTTCGGGTGTGTTTCGTTTTTACTCATAAGCTATACAAAACTCGTTTGGTTTAAGCTTTAAAATGTTGTTTTCAGGGGCAGTGCCGAAGTATTTTGTATTAAGGGAAGTGTCTTGGAGTGGCATTTCAAAGTATTCGCCGCAATTAACAGCAATTAGAACCTTTGAATTTTTAGTTTGACGAATATAGACTATATGTCCTTGTTCTGCTAAAACAGGGATATAATCCCCATCTTTGAAAGCCTCGTTCTTTCGTATTTCGCCGAGTGCTCTATAAAATTCCAAAAGCTCAGTATCACCATTTTCCCAAGGATGAAAGCCACGACAGAAGGGATCAAGAAAACCTTGAGCGCCTACTTCGTCACCGTAATATATAGATGGAACGCCGGGAAGGGTAAACTGAATGACTGCAGCAGCTTTAAGACGAGGTAGGGCATTCATATACTCTTCGTGCGAAAGCTCTTGGGTTGCTTGGCAGTTTCGGTCACCCCAATGTGTGCCGTATCTTGCGATGGCGGTAATTGCTCTGGCGGTATCGTGTGTACCAATGTGGTTCATTAAAAGTCGCACACAACAAGGAGGATAATTTTCGGTAATGTCGAGAACAGTTTTATTAAGCTTTTCGGCATCCGAATTACAAACAAAATCAATTATTGCATCCTTAAATGGATAGTTCATAACCGAATCCAATTGTTTACCACGCAAAAATCTACGTCTTGAGCCGTAGCTTATCTTGTTAGAGGCATCTTCCCATACTTCGCCTAAAAGAAAGGAATCGGGCATTTGCTCTTTCATAGAGGAACGTATTTTATCCAAAAATTCGTCGGGGAGCTCGTCGGCAACATCAAGCCGCCAACCGCTTATACCCTGCCTTAGCCAGTGACGGATAACTCCGTTTTCGCCGGTTATAAACTCTGTAAAATCGGGATTATTTTCATTAACCTGCGGAAGCGAGGGCACTCCCCACCAGGCTGAGTATCCACAATTGAAATTACCAAATGTATACCAGTTTCTGAAGGGTGAATCGGGGTTATCAAATGCGCCTTTACCTCCATAACGATGATGGCGGTCAAAGTAAAGGCTATCGTCGCCCGTATGGGAAAAGACACCGTCAAGGATAACTCTGATTCCCATTCGTTTGGCAGACGAGCAGAGTGATTTTAAATCCTCTGTATCGCCTAAAAGGGGATCGACTTTCATATAATCTGCCGTATTATAACGATGATTTGAATGGGCCTCGAAGATAGGATTCAAATATATACAGGTGACACCCAAGCTTTTGAGATAATCAAGTTTTTGTTCTATACCTTTAAGGTCACCGCAGTAATAATCGTTGCCCAAGGAATATAGGTCACAGCTTTGAATATGCTGCGGCTTTGCGGTTTTATCAGTCTGAATAAATCTGTCAGACGGTACATTCTGCTTTTGTTTTCCACTGCCAAAAAATCTGTCGGGGAAGATCTGATAAATCAGACCACCCGAAAGCCAATCTGGAGTGACAAAATCTTTAAGATATACCGTTTGTTGCCATTTTTGGCAACGGTCAGAAACGATGCCTAATGATGTATCTGTTTTAGTAACGAAAAATTCACCATGGGAGCTTGTGTATCTGAAATAATACCAGTAAATGCCTTCGCTTAAATTAAGCGTTATATCAAAAAACTGGTAATCCTCCAGGTACTCAGCTCTTTGCATTTTATATTCCATTACGTCTTCACAGTCTTTTTGGATTATTAAAAAAGCATCGTGGCATAAAGCGTCTTTATGTAAAAGAAGACGAAGTTTTAGCTCTTCATCCTCTTTTATGGCTCCGATATGACCTTTATAGAGAGGGTTTCTTGAATCAAAAGGATAGTAATTCATATTATTCTACCGGATTTATATGCCAGATGTTTTTAGCATAGTCTTCAATGGAACGGTCGGCTGCAAATATGCCGGACTTTGCAATATTAATAAGTGACATTTTATTCCAATTTTCACTATTTTGATAGAGCTCACTTGCCTTTTTCTGTATTGCGCAATAGTCGGAAAAATCAGCGAGCGCCATATAATGATCGACATTTTTGAGGGTGTTATATATATTGTCAAATCTTTTCCCGTCAATACCTCTGCCGATAAAGTCAAGCGCATCTTTGAGTTGTGAATTATTATTATAATAATTCATAGGTGAATAACCGTTTTTCTGCAGCTTTAAAACCTCCGGGGTCTTCATACCGAAGATAAGAATGTTTTCATCACCCACAGCGCTGTGTATCTCTACATTGGCGCCGTCTTCTGTGCCGAGAGTGATAGCTCCGTTCATCATAAACTTCATATTACCCGTACCACTGGCCTCAGTTGATGCGAGAGAAATCTGTTCGCTGATTTCGGCTGCGGGAATCATAAGCTCAGCAAGAGTTACCCTGTAATCCTCAAGGAAAATAACCTTTAGCTTATCCTTTGTCATACGGTCATTGTTGATGACTGTCGAAAGCTTATAAATCATTTGTATGATTTCTTTGGCAAAGAGATAACCTGAAGCCGCCTTTGCACCGAAGACATAGGTTTTAGGAACAAAGGGTGCATTGGGATTATTTTTAAGAAACAGATAGTCGTTTATAATGTGCAAAGCGTTGAGATGTTGACGCTTATATTCATGGAGCCTTTTTACCTGCATATCAACAATCGAATCGGGATCCATAACAAAATTGTATTCATCTTTAAGATAGTTGGCAAGACGAATTTTGTTTGATTTTTTTATCTGTGCGAGGCGGGAAAGAACAGCAGAGTCATCCTTAAATGCTAAAAGCTTTTCAAGATTAGATGCGTCCTTTATAAAGCCGTCACCGATAAGCTCTGTAATAAGGGCTGTCAGCTCGGGATTCGCCTGACAAAGCCATCTGCGATGAGCTATACCGTTTGTAACATTGGTGAACTTTTCGGGTGTGAGTTTATAATAGTCGTTAAAAAGCTGATCTTTTATGATGTCGCTGTGAAGCTTAGAAACGCCGTTTACGGTGTGACAGGTGGCAACGCATAGATTCGCCATACGAACAACACCGTTTTGTATAATGGCGAGTTTTTCTGACAAAGCAAGGTCGCCTGTGGTTGCTGCAATCTGAGCACGATATCTGCGGTCAATTTCCTCAACAATCTGATAAATTCTTGGCAATCTTTCTTTAAAGAGTTTGATTTGCCAACATTCAAGAGCCTCAGACATAATAGTGTGATTTGTGTAGGCAACGGTTTTTGTAACGAGTTCCCAAGCTTTTTCCCAGGAATACCCGCATTCGTCAAGCAGCAAACGCATAAGTTCAGGGATAGAAAGTGTCGGATGGGTATCATTAATATGAATGGCAACCTTTTCAGGAAGATTATCTAGTGTGTTGTATTTTCTCATATGACGAGCAAGAATATCCTGAATGGAAGCAGATACGAGGAAATATTGTTGACGAAGTCTTAAAGATTTGCCTTCGGGATGATTATCCTCCGGATATAACACCTTTGAAATTGCTTCTGTAGTAGCTCTTTGCTCTAACGCTCTTACATAGTCACCCTGATTAAATGCGGACATATCAAAATCCTGACATTCTGCACTCCAAAGTCTAAGCGTGTTAACGGTCTTGCCGTCTTTACCAGCAACCTTCAGGTCATAAGGAACGGCTTTAACGGTCTGGTAGTCCTTGTGTTCTACGTGATGGTAGTTATTATCCCACCATTCGTCGATATGACCGTCAAAATGCACCTCGACGGCAGAGGAGGGACGTGCTTCTAACCATACACTGCCACCGGGTAACCAAAAATCAGGCATTTCAGTTTGCCAACCGTCAACCAACTTTTGTCTGAAAATGCCGAGCTCGTATTTGATACAATAACCCATAGCCGAATACCCGCCCGAAGAAAGTCCATCAAGAAAACAGGCAGCCAGTCTTCCTAGTCCTCCGTTGCCGAGTCCTGCATCAGGTTCAAAATCATAAAGCTTATCAAGCTTGACTTTATATTTTGAAAGGGCTTTTGCCATAATATCCGTAAGTTCGAGATTGTAAAGGCTGTTTTTTAGTGAACGACCCATCAAAAACTCCATGCTCAAATAGTAAACTGTTTTTGCCTCTTGTTCATCAACCTTTTTACGAAAGTCGGCTTTCCTTTTGCTCATAATTTCATTTAATACCAGAACACACGCTTTATAAAAAATTTCATCGGATGCTTGTTCAGGACTAACACCGAAATTATGGGAAAGTTTTGTTTCAATCATTTCGTTAAGCTGTTTTGCAGTATAATTATTCATAACAACATCTCCGTGATATAATATGTATATTATTTCCCTTTAATAATACATTATTCCAAGAAATTTTTCAAGTAGCATCTATAACCATATTTTGCCTAAAATTTATGCAAATTTAACAAAATAAATTTTTATAAATAACATTTATTTTAAAAAATTGTTTAAAATCACTAAGAAATTAAGGCTTTTCGGGAATAACGAAAAGCAAAATAAAAACGACAAAGAAAAATCTTTGCCGTTTTTTGCTATTTTATAAGTTCCCTTATAGCATAAGACGCTGCCATAAGACCTGCGGAGGCCGGTACAAATATCATACTTGATACTGCGTTGCGTCCTGTGTTGGTTTTTTCTTGTGATTGAAGATTTTTTAAAGGACGCTCATCAGACCAGACAGCCATAAGTTTTTTAATTCCTCTTTTTTTAAGCTCGGTCCGCATAACCTTGCACAACGGACACTCATAGGTTTTATAGATGTCGCTTATTTTAAGATTTTCAGGATGAATTTTATTTCCCGTTCCCATAACCGAAATAAGCGGGACAGCTAATTCCTGAGATTTTAAGGCAATAAAAATTTTTGCCGTAACATTATCAACAGCATCGATAATGAAATCAAAATTTTCAAAAGGGATATCGCTTTGAGGGGTTATGAAGATGGGATTATCGTAAATATTTATATCGGGATTTATATCAAGAAGTCTTGCCTTCATAACCGCAGTTTTGAGTTGGTTTTGGGTGGAATCAAGAGCAATAAGCTGACGGTTTATGTTACTTTCACAAACGGTATCATTATCATAGATATAAAGAGTTCCAACCCCGCTTCTTGCAAGTGCCTCAGCAGCATAGGAGCCGACTCCTCCTAAACCGAAT
>JAGAZW010000141.1 GCA_017939855.1 Clostridia bacterium
CAAAATACCCCAGAGCCAGTGCAAAGATTGCAAAAAACGCCCTTTAAAAAGGCGTTTTTTATTTTTTTTAGTCGCATCCTCCCGACCGAAAAGGCTTTACTTTTCTTTAATTTTAAAGCATAATTGTTTTCAGAGAAAGGACGGGCGATATGCATACCATTACCGATAAAAAGCTTTTAATGTTAAGACCTCAGGAAATTCGTTCATCGCCCTATACCTCAAGAATCGATATCGATGAGACGGGGCTCGAATCATTGGCACAATGTATTGCCTACAGTGGACTTATAGAGCCTCTGCCCGTAAGGAGAAACGAAAGGGGTTTTTATGAGCTTATTTGCGGAGAAAGGCGTCTGAAGGCGGCGAAAATGGCAAGACTTCGCAGAATCCCTTGTATAGTTCATTCGGTTGACATCGCTACAGCGGCAACATATTCACTTTCTGAAAACATCCAGTCAAAAGGACTTCATTTTTTTGAGGAAGCTTTAGCAATTCAAAAGCTAATCAGAAATTTCGGTGTCTCTCATACCGAAGCGGCGTTCAGACTGGGTATAACACAAGGATATCTCAATATGAAGCTTAAGCTTTTAAAGCTCGACGAAAGACTCAGAGAAAAAATAAAAAGAGAAAATCTTCCCGAACAAACCGCTGTACTGCTTTTGAAAATTCCGCCCGAAAAAAGAGAGGCGGCGTTAGGAGAAATGATTTTAAAAAAAATGAACACCAATACAGCCTCTGATCTTATTGATGAAATACTCAGTCCAAAGCAAAAGCAGCAAAACGAAGCGGTGCAAACCGAAAAAAATGATTCCCCCGTCAGAAAAACTGCCGTCTCGGATATACGCATATTTTCAAACAGTCTTATAAAATTATATGAAAGTATGCAGTCGGCAGGATATGATGTGAAATTCCTGCGCCATGAAACTGAAAAATATATAGAATATAAGATTCGTATTTTAAAACACGAAGAATTAAAATCTTCAAGTCAGCTAAGCTTTAGGCTGGACGCTAAATGTTAGACGGTAAATTCCGCCCTCGGTGACCACCGTCCCCTTGGGAGCCTTAGGCGGTTTTTATAAAAGGTATCGACACCCCTCGATACCGCCCACCATATTCATCCCCATACGCAATTACCCCCGACCGCTTCGGTCGGGGGTAATTGCATTGTTAGTTGTTTTTAGTGTCTAGAAAAGCAAGTTTTTATAGCATCATATTCTTATATTCTTCTCCAAAAAGCTCCTCGGCAAACCATACAGCTTTTACAGAGAAGGTTTTACCGTCCAGGTATTGAAGTATACCGGCGTCGGTGCTGAAGCAAAAGCTCAATTTATATGAATAAAGAGCCTGTTTATTAAAACCGAGCTTTTTATCCTCTTTTAGTTTGCCGTATTTGCCGTCACCTAAAAGAGGGTGACCTACCGATGCTAAATGAGCTCTTATCTGATGTGTTCTTCCTGTCAGCAGCTCAATTTCCAGTAACGACAGTCCTCCTTTTGAGCAAAGGGTGCGGTATCGGGTGCGCACAGTGCGATTTTTTTCGGTCTTTTTTGATGAAAGGTAAACCTTGTTTTTTTCTTCGTTTTTTTCAAGATATCCTTCCAAAGTGTCAGACGCTTTTTTCGGTCTGCCGTGAACAACGGTGAGATACCTTTTATCGAGCTGTCGGTCTTTGATTTTTTCGCATAATATTCTGAGCGCTTCGGCGTTTTTGGCTGCTATAACGATACCACCTGTGTTGCGGTCAATACGGTTTGCAAGGGCAGGTTTAAAGCTGTTTTCATGTTGAGGGTCGTATTCGCCCTTGTCGTACAAATAATGCTGAATCCTGCCTATGAGGGTATCTGTATATTCATTTTCGTCAGGATGAGAAAGAAGACCCTGCGGCTTATCCGCAAGAAGAATGTTTTGGTCTTCATATACAATGTTTATCTTTTTTGAGGCACTTAAAAAATCATAAGATGGGGGTTTTTTAACAAAAAACTCGTCGTTTATATATGCGTCTACTATATCGCCTTCTTTAAGTCGTGTTGAAATTTCGGCACGTCGGGAATTTACCTTTATCCTTTTAAGACGAATATACTTATACATAAGCCCTTGCGGTAACGCAGGGCACACCTTGGATATAAATTTGTCAAGACGCTTTTCAGAATCGTTTTTTGTAACGACAAAACTTTTCATTTAAATATCCTCAAATCAGAAAAAATCTCATACTGATTATACTTTATCATCAAATTAAAAGTCAATCATATGTTAAATATTTATTGACAACTGTCTTTTGGAGTGTTAAAATCAATATGTAAACTTCGCATTAGGAGGGGAAATAAATGAACAGAATTAAGACCATCGAAACCAAGGACATCAACAAGACTGTTAAAAACGGCGGTTGCGGTGAATGTCAGACTTCTTGCCAGTCTGCTTGTAAAACATCCTGCGGCGTTGCTAATCAGAAGTGCGAAAACAAGAACAAATAAGTTAAGTTTTTGTGTAAATTTTCAAAACGCCATCCTCAACGGGTGGCGTTTAAAACATATCAGGAGAAAATATGGTACACCAATATAAACTAAACGGATACAACATTGTTATGGATACGGCCTCAGGTTCAATACACCTGGTAGATGATGTGGCGTATGACATAATAGAAATGTTTAAAGAGGCAGACGCCGAAGAAATAGCGACAAGAATATCTGCAAAATATCTTGACGTAACAAAAGAGGATGTTTTTGAGTGCCTTGAGGATATAAGAAGTCTCGAAAAGGACAACAAGCTATTTTCGTCTGACCCTTATGAGCAGCTCGCATACAATTATAAAAATAACAGTAATGTCATAAAGGCACTTTGTCTTCACGTGGCTCACAGCTGCAATCTTAACTGTTCTTACTGCTTTGCTTCTCAGGGAAAATATCAGGGTGAGCGTGCGCTTATGAGCTTTGAGGTAGGAAAAAGAGCCTTTGATTTTCTTGTTGAAAATTCCGGCAGTCGTGTAAATTTGGAGGTCGACTTCTTTGGCGGTGAGCCGCTTATGAACTTCGACACCGTTAAGAAGCTAGTAGAATATGCAAGAAGTATTGAGAAAAAGCATAATAAAAACTTCCGATTTACCCTTACTACCAACGGTATGCTCATAGATGACGATGTAATCGAATTTGCCAATAAGGAAATGAGCAATGTGGTATTAAGTCTTGACGGAAGAAAGGAAATAAACGACCATTTCCGCAAAGATTATAACGGAAACGGATCTTATGATAAAATAGTGCCAAAGTTTAAAAAGCTTGTTGAGGCGAGAGGCCACAAGGACTATTATATAAGAGGTACTTTTACCCACAATAATATTGATTTTACAAACGATATTTTTCATATGGCGGACTTGGGATTTAGTGAGCTTAGTATGGAGCCGGTGGTATGTCCCGAGGGCGACCCGTATGCTCTAACAAAAGAGGATCTGCCGAAAATATTACAGCAGTATGAGATACTTGCCAAAGAAATGATAAAAAGAAAGAAAAACGGCAACGGCTTTACCTTTTATCACTATATGCTTGACCTTAAAAACGGTCCTTGTATCTATAAAAGAATAACAGGCTGTGGCTCGGGGACTGAGTATATGGCGGTTACCCCCTGGGGAGAGCTTTATCCCTGCCATCAGTTTGTGGGTGACGAAAAGTATTCTTTGGGTGACATCTGGCAGGGTGTTACAAAGCCGGATGTTCAGGATAAATTCCGCAGTCAGAATGCCTACGCAAGAAAAGAATGTAAAGACTGCTGGGCAAAGCTATATTGCTCGGGAGGCTGTGCGGCTAACGCCTACCACGCAACAGGTGATGTGAGTGGAATTTATGAATACGGCTGCCAACTCTTTAAAAAGAGAATAGAGTGTGCCGTTATGATGCAAGTGGCACTTCAGACGCTGAATTAGTGCTCTAACCGCTAATATTTGAAAAAGGAGAATTTTTAATGGATACACCTATATATGATTTTGTAAAAAACTATAAAAATCAGAAATTCTCCCGCTTTCATATGCCTGGACATAAAGGCAAAAAGATTTTGGGTGTAGAGGATATAGATATAACTGAAATTTCGGGTGCGGACTGCCTTTTTGCTGCTGACGGGATTATAAAGCTTAGTCAAGAAAACACATCAAAAATATTCGGCACCTCTTATACATATTACAGTACAGAGGGTTCAACCCTTTGTATAAAGGCTATGTTGGGGGCGGTAGCCGAGGGCAAAAGCGGAAAAATTTTAGCGGGAAGAAATGCCCATAAAGCATTTATTTATGCTGCGGCGTCACTAAATATAGAGGTCGACTGGGCATACGGAAAATCTGACCACTTATGCCGACTGAATATAACCGACAGTGATATTGAAAACCTTTTAAAAAACGGAAAATACATTGCCGTTTATCTTACAAACCCCGATTATTTAGGTAACCTTTTAGATATTGCAGGAATAGGGGAAATTTGTCGAAAATATAATGTTCCGCTTATTGTAGATAATGCACACGGAGCCTATTTAAAATTTTTAAAAGAGTCACAGCATCCTATCGATTTGGGAGCTGATATGTGTTGCGATTCTGCACATAAAACCCTCCCCGTTTTAACGGGTGGCGCATATTTACATGTTAAAAATCCCGAATATTGCTCTAAAATACTCAAATATCTAGCCTTCTTTGGCTCTACAAGTCCCTCCTATCTTATTTTGCAGTCCTTGGATATTTGTAATAAATATCTTGATGCCGACATAAAAGAGGATATAGAAAAAACTGTTGCAAGAATTGAAAAGATTAAAAAGACGGCAAAGAGAAGAGGATTTGTTTTAGCCGACACCGAACCGCTTAAGCTTACTGTCAATATTGCGCTTTCGGGATATACTAAGCAAGAGTTTTTAAAGCTTTTAAGAAAAAAAAGAATAGAAATAGAATTTTGCGATAATTGTTTTGCGGTCTTTATGTTTACACCAAAAAATTCACAGAAAGACTTTGCTCGTCTTGAGAAATTTTTTGCCGAAAATAAAGGGAAAGCTCCACTCAGAACACAAATTCCGCCGATTATACAAGGTAAAAAAGCAATGACCTTACGCAAGGCGCTTTTATGTGAAAGTGAAAAGGTAAAGGTCAGCAAGGCGGTCGGTAGGGTATGCGCCGCACCCGACTGCTCGTGCCCTCCGGCAGTACCTATAGTTATAAGCGGCGAAACAATAGAAGACGGACATATAAAAGCCTTTGATTATTATGGAATAGAAGAAATTGAAGTGGTCAAAAAGGATAAAAATTAATTTTTTTAAAATTTACTATTGATTTTATTTTTGTTTTATGATATTATACTATGGCGGTTTGAAGAAAACTGCAATTTGCGCTGGTAGCTCAGTTGGATAGAGCGTCTGGCTACGGACCAGAAGGTCATGGGTTCGAATCCTCTTCAGCGCGCCAAATAACCGTCTATATCTTTACGGTATGGACGGTTATTTTTATCTGAAGATAAAAACTCTCTCAATATTGCGTATTTACAATTTTATAAAAGCACTATAATCCGGTAAATAAAAGACCGTATAGCAATTCTAAACCTTTGCTATACGGTTTTAATTTACTCTAAACCTAAAAAGAAGTCGTCATAGGAGCAGGAATAAATTTTCTTCAAAGCGACTATAATACTAGCCTTTATGTTTAATTCGCCTGCTTCATATTTGGCATAGGTGCTTCTTCCAATATCGCAACCTCGCCGCTGCAATTCGGCACACAATTTTTCTTGTGACAAACCGGAGTTGTCCCTTAATCGTCTAAGGTTACTTCCCATATTTAAATCCCGTCTGATTTTCTGTTCCATATAACACCTTCCAAAACAGCATTGACCACTATTGGTTGCAATCAACTGTATTTTATGCTATAATGTGGTAAAATATTGTCCGCTATACTGGTCAATTTAGGAGGCAGTTATGTCGGTTTGTACTTTTTTGGTCATAGGAGCACACCCACTGCAACAGAGCCGATTTTATATTCTGTGTTAGAGGATTTAATCCGGCACAAAAATGTAGATTTGTTTTATGTGGGGAATCAGGGAAACTTTGATTTATTAGTAAGAAAAACTTTGAAAAAATTAAAGAAAAAATATCCTCATATCAAGTTTTTCGTTGTTTTAGCTTATATGCCGCAAAAGAAAGATGATTTTAATTGCGGGGATTTTTATGACACTTTATATCCGGAGAATCTTGAAAAAACCCCGCCCCAATACGCTATCGTTAATCGAAATCTCTGGATGCTTAATCGTTCGGATTATGTTGTAACCTATGTCAGATATGTGGTAGGCTCAGCTATGAAATTTAAGGAACTTGCAGAAAAGAAAAACAAAACGGTAATAAATATTGCCGATATGATGTGAATGTTTTCATTCAATATTGCGTATTTACAATTTTATAAAAAAATGCTACAATAAGATAAATAAAAAATCGGAGAAAAAAAGAATGTCGTATAATATTAACCCGGCTGCCTTTTCTGCGGCCTTTTTAGTGCCAACCTCGGTAGCACAAAAAATTAAAATCGCAAACGAAAAGCAATTAAAGGTTATTTTATATATTCTCGCAAACCTCTCAGGCGGTATAGATGCGAAAAAAATTTCCGAAGAGTGCGGTATTGAGCTTTCGCAGGTCGAGGACGCTTTATTGTTCTGGCAGCAGTGCGAACTGCTTCAGGGGCAAAAGGAAATTGAAAAAAAGGACGAACCGCAGCCTAAAAGGATAGCGGCAAGGGACGAGCGTCCGTCGAGGGTCGATGTTGCAAGGCGTGGACTTGAAGACAAAAACCTTAATATGCTTTTAAATGAAGCGCAGTTTAAATTCGGCAGAAATTTAAAGACGAATGAAGCGGCCGCACTTGTCTGGATATATGACGATTTAGGACTTGATATATCGGTTATTCTACTGCTACTACAGTATGCTTTGAGCGAAAAAAGACTTAACATAACTTTCCTTGAAAAAACTGCTGTAAAGTGGGTA
>JAGAZW010000142.1 GCA_017939855.1 Clostridia bacterium
AGCACTGTAAAAAGTGTGAGAAAATATTTCGGAGATAAAAAGCTTAATGTGCTAACAGGTGTTATGCAGGATAAGGATTATAACTTTATGTCTGGACAAATTGCGAAAATTGCAAATAAAGTGTTTTGCATAGCCCCTAATAACGCAAGGGCTTTAAGTGCGGAAAAATATGCTGTAGTTTACAATAAAATTGGTATACCGGCGAGGTCATTTGAATCTTTAAAGGAGGCATTAGGTACTGCTGTAGAAGAGTCAAATAAAAGCGGTGCACCGCTTATTTGTCTTGGTTCGTTATATATGTATTCTGAAATTATTAGCGCAAAGGAAGAGCTTAAATTATAGAGAATTTTATGAGGCGGCTATTGATTATTAATACAAACTATTGTATAATTTCAATAAGTAAGGTTTAGGGGAGAAGTTATATGGGTGTACACGATGGTCATAGGAAGAGATTTAAAGCAGAGTTTATTGAAAAAGGTATTACTGCCGCAACCCCTCCCCATAAAATTTTAGAGTTGTTGCTTTACTTTTGCGTTGTACAAAAAGATACAAATGTACTTGCCCACGAGCTTTTTAATAAATACGGTAGTGTCGCAGCGGTTCTTGATGCACCCATTTAGGAACTTGCAGAATTTAAAGGACTTTCAAAAGAAAGTGCATTACTTTTTAAAATAATAAATCCAATTGCAGGCTACTGTCAGAGTGAAAAAATAGAATGTATGTATGAACTTTCGGGTCCGGATAAAATCGGGAAATATATGTTGAGCAAATTTTTTGGTTTGCAAAACGAAAGAATGGCAATTCTTTTTATTGATGCTTTTGGGAGGAATATGGGGTTTGAGTTTGTTTCAGAGGGGGAAGTGGATAAGGTAATTGTTCCTATAAGAAAAATCCTCAAAGCAGCCATAAACAGTGGTGCACTGATAGCAGTAATTGCCCATAATCATCCTAATAGTCCCGCCCTTCCAAGTGCCAGTGATATTGAAACAACAATTATCATAAAGGATGCGTTAAAGAGTATAAATGTGAGACTTGAAGACCATCTTATTATAGCAGATAATGATTATGTTTCATTAAAGCAAAGTACAGAGTATGAATACATTTTCGAATAATGAATAAAAACAAAAAGGGGTTTCCAAGGTATTGGAAATCCCTTTTTATACTATTCATTCTCGGGTAAATCAATTAATATAGCGAGGTCTTTTAGTTGCTGTTCGTCAACATCAGCAGGAGCACCTGACATAAGTTCAGAAGATGTTGCGACTTTGGGAAAAGCAATGACATCACGTATGGATTCAACACCTGCCATTAACATAACCAGTCGATCAAAACCTATACCCATACCACCATGAGGAGGAGCGCCATACTTAAACGCACCGGTTAAAAATCCGAATTTCTGCTCGGCTTCTTCGTCTGAAAGACCTAAAGCCTTAAACATTCTGCCTTGAAGTTCGGGGTCGGTTATACGAATAGAACCACTTGCCAATTCAACTCCGTTTAAAACAAGGTCATAGGCGTTTGCAAAAACCTTTTCAGGATTTGTATCAAGATATTTTATACATTCGTCCAAAGGAGAGGTGAATGGATGGTGCATTGCATCCCAACTGCTGGTTTCTTCGTTATATTCAAAGAAAGGAAACTCAGTAATCCAAAGGAAGTTATATTGGTCTGGTATGATATTAAGGCGTTTTGCAACGGTTAAACGAAGCGTTCCCAACACTGAAAGTGCCAAGGCAGTTCGATCGGCTACGATAAGGATAACATCACCCTTTTGGGCATCCATTTTTTCGTATATTGACCGCATTTCTTCATGCGACATAAATTTTGAGAAGGAGCAGGTAGGTTCATCCTCAACCCAGCGTATAAAGGCAAGACCCTTAGCGCCTATACCTTTAGCATCTTCAGTGAGCTTATCAATTTCTTTTCTG
>JAGAZW010000143.1 GCA_017939855.1 Clostridia bacterium
CACCGCTCTCATTGTCGTTGAATTTATCTTAACAGCTAAAAATAAAGTTGGTAAAACTGATATTAGGTAGAATACCTGTAGTGTGGGAGAGAGAACAAGAAAGTCTCTTAAGTAAAATCCTAACATTATATTATATGTAAATGCTGTGGTAAAGAAAATAATTCTTGATGTATTAGTTTTAGTTTCTTTTTTAGTCTTCATTTCAAAATCCCCTTTATGTGCGAAATTCATTGAAACGAAGAAGTGGCAGTACAGAGCAAATCACTCTATACTGCCACAAACAAAGGCTATTTAACATCTTTTAAGAAAACAACAAACCCGAACGTTTCACCGATTGGTAAAAGGTTCGGGTTTGAATGCTTTGGTGCCGATGACCGGACTTGAACCGGTACGGTGTTGCCACCGAGGGATTTTAAGTCCCTTGCGTCTGCCTATTCCGCCACATCGGCATTTGGCGAATATTACTCAGGACGAATTATATAATATAATAATTTATGATTTTTGTCAAGCGTTTTTTACCCAATTTAATCTATTATTAATATTTCTCCAAGAATGAATGTACTTGGCCTTTATCCGATTCTCTCCAACCGGGTATTGTCGCCATATTAACATTATGCAAACTTCTGAAAATGTTATCATCGGCTTCAGGGTTAAATTTTCTTATTTCTTTAATTAGTGCTTTGGTTTCTTTTCTTTTTGATAGGTCTTCTCTTTCGGTACTTTCGGCAGTAAACCTACAGGCACACTGCAAAAATTTAAGATTGTTATAATTCGCCCAGGAAATTATATCTCTTTCTTTAACCTTATATAGCGGTCTAATTAATGACATTCCTTCAAAATTTGTGCTACGAAGTTTAGGCAACATCGTCTTAATCTCAGACGAATACATCATACTCATAAGTGCAGTCTCAATGACATCGTCAAAATGATGTCCTAAAGCGATCTTATTACAACCAATAGACTTTGCCTTGGCATATAGAGCGCCTCTGCGCATACGAGCGCACAAGTAACAAGGAGAACCGCCTGCGTTAAAAGCGACATCGAATATATCGCTTTCAAAAACTTCATAATCTAAATTCATAAGTTTTGCGTTTTTTTCTAAGAAATTGCGATTTTCCTTAGCATATCCGGGATCCATTACGATAATCTTAATTTCAAACGGTACTTCACTGTGACGCTGAAGCTGCTGCATACATTTTGCAAGTAGCATTGAATCCTTACCGCCCGAAACGCATACTGCGATGCTGTCTTCTGCCTCAATGAGCTGATATTCCTTGACGGCTCCAATAAAATTATTCCATATTGTTTTGCGGTATTTTTTAATGATACTGCGTTCTATTTCCTGATATTTTGTAAGCTCCCTTTTCATAATACCATCCAAGCATAAAAATCACTATGGATATAATTATACCCATAGTGATTCAATTTTTCAACACAAACTTATAACGTTGCCGCCATAACTGCTTTTATTGTGTGCATACGGTTTTCAGCCTCATCAAAAACGATGGATTGTTCACCTTCAATCACCTCGTCGGTCACCTCCATACAAGTAATACCAAATTTTTCATATATATCTTTACCGATTTTGGTATTAAGATCGTGAAAAGCGGGCAGACAGTGCATAAATCGACACTGTTCACCTGCGTTATCCATTAGCTTTTTGTTAACCTGATAGGGAGAAAGTTCTTTTATTCTTTCTTCCCATACAGAATCTGGCTCACCCATAGAAACCCAGACATCGGTATAAATCACATCTGCGTTTTTAGTAGCTAAAATCGGATCG
>JAGAZW010000144.1 GCA_017939855.1 Clostridia bacterium
CAAATTCAACCTTTAACATCCTCATCTTCCTCCTTCGTATATATTTGTGTGTAGCCGTAAAAAAGAATCGATTCTATTTTATGGTCAGCATTAAATTTAATGCGCGCAACGTCATAATATTCACCTATATATTGATAGTCTTCTTCGGCAACTTTAGCGTATATCAATTCTGTTTGCACGTCATTTTCTACAGTTACAGTAAGATAATTAATCTGCGGTTCTTCAACGGTATATAATTGAGTTATTTTATCCTCGAAACTTTTCTTTGCATCGGCATCATAATTAGCCGGTGCGGCAGTTATGATGCCGTTTTCTATATCATACTCCAAAATGGTTATTGAAGCCAAATGATCTTCAAGAAAAGGCTTAGTCTGCTCAGTTTCCTCGAACACCTTCATATTATAGTTTTCAAAATCGACAATCTCACCATAAATCTCTAGGACAAGACAAAATTCATCACAATAAACAACAGGAACGTATAAATCGCTACCCTCACAGGCATATAAAATTATTTCGTTTTTTTGTTCATTATATGAATAACGATCGTATATATCCGAGTCACCTACCGGTTCTCCGCAATCACAACAATAGAAAAAGGTGCCGTCCTCATAAAATGAGATATTAATTTTTTCGCTGATTTCACTATCATAGTATCCCCAGTCGGCATCAGTTAAAAACTCCGGTGTTACAAAATTTTTTTCATCACTGTTCGAACTTTTTTTTGATGCAGATGTTTTTTTCGATTTACTTTCCTCGTTATCACAAGAAACAAAACTGAACACAATGGAAAGCAATAATATTAAAGAAAGAATTTTTTTCATACTATCACCTCTTTAATTTTAACAAAATGCGTGCACCTTGTCAATTAAAAAGCCTCCCTTTATGGAGCACTTAGCTAATTACTTTTTATTTTCCAATAATATTTACGTTTCGAGGGCGGGAAATCCTGCAATATACCATGTTCCGGGTCATAAAAAACACCTCTGAAATACAATGACCAATGCCAACACCTCGGAGTTTCAAGACTCAGTAACGCAATTTCCGGTAACTGCTCTTTTTTAAAGACCTCTACCCTTTCGTTTTCAAAGCTGATATTAAGTTTGGTTAATGTTTCTTTCATATCTTTTAGGGTGGTCTCCCGGTCATTTGAACACAACAACACTATTTCATCAACAGCTACACCCGAAAGCATAGCTAATACTGCTTGTCCGCACTGCAAGGGCATAGGTTCAAAAATATGCTTAACCTCTTTTACCAACGGCATAAAATACCTCGCTTAAAATATCTGTCAAAATTATTTTAATACCGGAAGTTCTTCATGTCAAGAAGGTTATTTCACCAATGTTGCGCCATCAGTATTTATCTGATTCGTTAATATCGTCGACTATGCTCTGTATCTGCTGACCTGCCGCCGTTCCCATTTCTCTGACCTTTTCAGCCGCCGCAATAGCGCTTTCATAATCTCCTATGCGCTGATATCTGTCCATCAGGATAAAGCCTACTGCTGTATCGATAAGACTTGCATGTTGAGAATCTAGACTCCACCACAGTTCCACATATTTCCTGCCGCCTGCATCAAGTTCTTCGGCAGCAGTTTTCAATGTCTCTTTGTTGGTAACCGATTTATATTTTTCTATAAAAGTATCTGTCTTCACTTCGTCTTTGAATCTTTGGTCAAAGATATCCGATTCCAGAAGGCTCTCATAGGTCTTGCTTTCGCTGTCGCCGTCTGATTTACCCTGCTTCCGTTTTAGCTTCGGAAGCTTGGCATCCTCCTCGCCTAGATTTGCTATGTCTATCGGTCTTTCTGCTTTCGGGTTTGAAATTCCTGCAAGTAATTCCTCCCTGCTTATTTCCCCGCTGTCATAAAGATCAAGCAAATCTTCCGTGCTGTTTTTAATAGAAAGTGAATACTGTTCATTATTTTGCATAGAATTAATATTGACATTAGGCGTTTCACCGTCTATAATGTCATTAGAAGGCAATTTGCTTGAAGTGTTGGGATGTTTCTCCCGGGTGGACTTCTTGCGGATTGCCTTCTTACTATCTCTAACTCGTAATTATCGGGGTTTGACAGCAATTCTTCTGCATAATCAAACGGCATACCATCGCGTTCTGTATCGGGCTCAAAAAGTGTAACCACAGTATGATAATCAGTATCCCCAAACTCCGTTCCGATAAATTCGGGGTCAATAGAGCTTTCAAACTCAATAACTGCTACTCCCTCGTTTTTGCTATATTCAACAAAAACGGCGATATTGTTTGGCAATTCTTCACCGTATTGATTATAACGGTTTGTTTGCAAGATAATTGTGGTTGGGTTGTCAAGATTATTAATTATCTCGACGATTTCCTCGGGAGATAAAGCATGGTTGCGAACATTATTCCCGTGTTTGCCGGATTTTCCGCCTTTGTTTTTTTCAGACATTGCCTGCTGTGCCTTACGCACCTGCATTATCAAAGAAAGGTTTTTAACACTCTCGCCCGCATTTTTTAAAGTATCTATTACGACCTGCGGTGTATTTTTTCGCACAGGAATATAGGAATTTCTCATTAAACTTCCTTTTTTGGCTTGTTTGAGATAATTTACCGCCTGCTCATTAGTTAAATTCCTTGCATCCGCCAATTTTTCTATAGTACCATCAGAATGCTTGATGTTTAAGCTATACTGCCATCCACCACTATCATCGGCGGTGGTTTTTTGTTTTGAATTAGGATTATTCCCTGCATCGTTCTTTATTGAAAGCGAATACTGTTCAATATTTTGCATATAATTAATATTGACATTAGGCGTTTAACCGTCTATAATGTCACTAAGAGCAGTGCTTTCA
>JAGAZW010000145.1 GCA_017939855.1 Clostridia bacterium
AACTAATCAAGTAAATTTGAAATTTGTTTAAAAAATCATTTAAAATTTAAGAAAAGTATAGTATAATGACTAAAAATAGGCAAATGTTAGGAGCGAAAGTATGAAAACCGATTTTTCTATCAGCCTTAAAAAGATAATTGATGAATTTCAGCCCGAAAAGCTTTATTTGCCGGAGGATTATGAAAAAATAGTTATTTCGACAAACGAAATTAATCGTCCGGGTCTTCAAATGGCAGGATATTTCGAGTTTTTTGACGAGCGACGTATACAGATTCTAGGAATAAGTGAAATAAGTTATTTAAAGCAGCTTGGCAAAGCAAAGGCAATAGAAACGGTTAAGGATTATTTTTCTCGTAAGCCGGCAGCTGTAATTATCGCAAGAAATCTTGAAGTTGAAGATTATTTTATAGAGATTGCAGAAGAAAATAATGTTCCGCTTTTAAGAACAACAGAATCTACTTCTGATTTCGTTGCTGCACTTATAGCCTTTTTAAGTCTTCATTTAGCACCTAGAGTTACCCGTCACGGTGTTTTGGTAGAGGTGTATGGTGAGGGAATATTGTTGTTGGGCGAAAGCGGAGTCGGAAAAAGCGAAACGGCAATAGAGCTCGTAAAACGTGGACATCGACTTATTGCTGATGATGCAGTTGAGATAAGAAGGGTATCGAGTAAATCATTGGTAGGCACCGCCCCTGATAATATACGACATTTTATAGAACTGCGTGGCATAGGTATCATTAATGCAAGTCGTATTTTCGGAGTGGGTGCAGTAAAGCTTACCGAAAAGATAGACCTAATTGTCAATATGGAGCAGTGGGATATAAATAAATCATATGACCGAATGGGTCTTGAAAGTCATACCACCGAAATATTGGGCCTTAATATTCCGTCTTTGACAATCCCTGTAAAACCCGGACGAAACTTGGCGGTTATTAGTGAGGTAGCGGCTATGAACAGTCGTCAGAAGAAGCTTGGATATAATGCGGCTGAAGATTTGCTTAAAAGGTTGGGTATGAACGATGACGTTAGTTCAAATAATAATTACGGTACAAGTGTAGATCCGTTTATGTAATTGCTTGACTGTTAAGGAGGAAAAGTATGTATAAACTCGGAATAGATTTAGGCGGCACCAATATTGTAGCAGGTGTTGTAGACGAAAATTATAATATAGCGGGTGTGGGAAAGGCTAAAACCAGAGCACCAAGACCTGCCGAAGAAGTGGCGGACGATATGGCAAAAACCGTCTTTGAAGCAATAGAAAACGCCGGAATATCTATCGATGATATTGATTATATGGGTATAGGTTCACCGGGTGCGGTTGATGCTGAAAACGGTACAGTTATATATTCGAGCAATTTGGCATTCAATGATGTTGCTTTGACCAAAATGATGACAGAGCGTGTAGGTAAGGAATTTTATATTGGAAACGATGCCAATGCTGCGGCATACGGCGAATTTATTGCGGGTGCCGGAAAAGGAACCAAGAACTTTGTTGCAGTAACTTTAGGTACCGGTGTAGGCGGCGGCATTATAATAAACGGAGAAATATATACAGGCTTTAATGGAATAGCCGGTGAACTGGGACATTTTTCTATTGAAATGGACGGCGTAATATGTTCTTGCGGCAGAAGCGGATGCTGGGAAGCTTATGCGTCTGCGACTGCACTTATTCGTCAGACAAAACAGGCTATGAATCGATATCCGGAAAGTGAAATGTGGAATCTTTGCGGTGGCAATATTGATAATGTAAGCGGTCTTACCGCCTTTAATGCTCTGCGTAGAGGTGATTATGCGGCAGAAGGGGTTGTGAATAAGTATATTCAATATCTCGCTACTGGAATAGCCAATATTATAACTATTTTTCAACCTGAAATTATCTGTATTGGCGGTGGCATTTCAAAAGAAGGGGATACACTTATAGCTCCGTTAAGAAAAATAGTTGCAGGAGAAAAATTTGTGAGAAATGCAAAGAAAAAGACCGAAATAAAGGCTGCAACATTAGGTAATGACGCAGGGATTATCGGTGCGGCATACTTGTGTAATCTTTATAAGTAAGGAGCATTATAATGCTTAAATTCTTTATCGAAGCTTTAAGCGAAAGAGGAGTTGCCTTTTCATTAGACGAGGCAATGAGTCTACATACATCCTTTAAAATCGGTGGGAGAGCCGATGTCTTTGTTTGCCCGAAATCTTGTGAGGAACTAAGTTTTGTCTTAAATCAGGCAAATAAATATTCAATTTTGCTTTTTGTTTTAGGCAAAGGCTCTAACATACTCGTTTCGGATAGTGGCATAGAGGGCGCAGTAGTTAATTTGTCACTATTAGATGGGATACAGATAAATGAAAATGAAATTATTTGTGAATCGGGTGCCCATCTTTCAAAGGTTTGCAATGCGGCTTTAGAAAATTCTTTGACAGGACTGGAATTTGCTTTTGGCATACCGGGTAGTGTTGGCGGTGCGCTTTATATGAATGCAGGTGCCTACGGTGGTGAGATGTCTCAGGTTGTAAAGGGCGCTTATTGTATGGATAATGAGGGTAATACCTTTTATATTCCCAAAGAAGAAATGGAGCTTGGCTACCGAAACAGCATATTCAAAACAAACGGCCTTATTATTACCAGTATAATTTTTTCTTTATCTAAAGGTAAAAAGGAAGAAATAAAGGATAAAATGGAGCAGCTAATGGCACGAAGGAAGGATAAGCAACCTCTTGAATATCCGAGTGCCGGCAGTACATTTAAGCGTCCACAGGGTAATTTTGCGGGTACATTAATTGAACAAAACGGACTAAAAGGTTTAACTGTAGGCGGTGCGCAGGTAAGTGAAAAACACGCCGGATTTGTTATAAATATCGGAGATGCCACCTGTAAAAATGTTAAAGAACTAATAGAAAAGATAAAGAATACGGTGTATGAAAATAGCGGCATACTTCTTGAAACAGAGGTCATATTCGTGGGAAGGGGAGATAATATATGAATCTGCTTATAGTGACCGGTATGTCGGGTGCGGGAAAATCACAAGCGGCAAATGCCCTTGAAGATAT
>JAGAZW010000014.1 GCA_017939855.1 Clostridia bacterium
ACCAATAATCGCTATTGAAGCCGCATCGTTTTCGGCAAAGAACATCGATGCCATACAAAGAGTGAAGAATATACCGAACTGTGCCGCCGCACCGAAAATCATAAGTTTAGGGTTGGAAAGTAAAGGTCCGAAATCTATCATCGCACCGATACCGATAAACAAAAGCAACGGGAAGAGCTCGTTTGCTATGCCTGCGTCATAAAGAACGCTTAAGGCACCTTCCTTGCTACCTTGTGTAATTGCGCCCGAAAGGGGAAGGTTCACAAGAATTGCACCGAAGCCGATGGGTAAAAGCAAGGTAGGTTCCATTTCCTTCTTAATTGCAAGGAAGATAAGTGTACCTCCTATTGCCCACATAATTAGCATTCGCCAATCGAAATTGTCTCGGACATTTTCATACAGAAATTCAAGAAATTCCATTTTCCACACTCCTTAAAATAGGTTTTATAAAAAAACAAAAGACTCTTATTGCATGATATCCACGCAATAAGAGTCTTGCTATTTAATACAGCAGCGGGTCAAAAGACCGTATTGACGCCGATGTAACGAAAAATCGTTAGCTACTCCCTCTTGAAGCAATAGATATTTTAACATAAAGTGAATAAAAAAGCAACATTTTTTTAAACGTACCGTCATTGTTCCCGAAAACAACTTTTTTACCACAATAATTAGTCATTTTTTGGAGGTTTTTATAAAAAATACCCTATATGTGCTTGACACTGTTGGGTTTAAGTGGTAAAATTAGACCGATAAGTTGGATATATATGCAGTATGGCGAACTGTGTAATTTTAGCTTATTGAGGTAATCGGGAGGAAACAGCGGCTCCCGTTGGAACTGTAATTTTTGTTGTTCCGAAATTCTGCGTTATTATATAAGGAGGTTAGTCCTACTGTTATGACATTAAACATCATTTTAGGTGTTTCGGCAGTCATTCTCGGTGCAGTAGGCTTTCTGGCAGGTTCGGTTTACCGTAAGAAATCAGCAGAAAAGTCTATTGGTTCTGCTGAAGACGAGGCAAAACGCATTTTGAACGATGCTATGAAAAATGCCGAAACCAGAAAAAAAGAAGCCCTTCTTGAAGCAAAGGATGAGATACATCAGTTGCGTCAGGAAACCGAGCGTGATCTTCGTGAACGCCGTTCAGAAGTTCAGCGTCAGGAGCATAGGCTCCAGCAAAAAGAAGAAACCCTTGATCGCAAGATAGATAATCTTGAGGCAAAAGAAGAAAAATTAGCTCAGCGCTCTAAAGAAATCGATGAACGTGTTGAGGAATGTGAAAGAATCAAAAAAAGTCAGCTTGAAATGCTGGAAAAGATTTCCGGCTTTTCAAAGGAACAGGCAAAAGCTCATTTATTGCAGGTGCTAGACGGTGAGCTTTCCCACGAAAAAGCGGTTAAGATTATGGAATATGAGCAACAGCTTAAGGAAGAAACAGCCCGTCTTGCGCGTGAATCGGTTGCTCATGCAATTCAACGTTGTGCGGCAGACCATTCTTCAGAAATGACTGTTTCGGTTGTGGCACTGCCTAACGACGAAATGAAGGGTCGTATAATAGGTAGGGAAGGCAGAAATATCCGTGCTATTGAACAGGCAACCGGTGTTGACCTTATTATTGACGATTCCCCTGAGGCTATCACAGTTTCAAGCTTCGAGCCAATACGTCGTGAAATAGCAAGGGTAACCCTTGAAAAGTTGGTTGCAGACGGCAGAATCCACCCTGCAAGAATAGAAGATATGGTCGCTAAGGCTACAGCCGAAGTTGAACAGGTCATCAAGCAGGAAGGTGAACGTGCTATGATAGATGCGGGTGTTGCTAATCTTCACCCTGAAATCATTAAGCTTTTGGGACGTTTGTATTTCCGTACAAGTTACGGTCAGAATGTTCTCAATCATTCTCTTGAAGTTTGTCACCTTTCAGGTTTGTTGGCTGCGGAATTGGGAGTCGATGTAACACTCGCAAAACGTGCCGGACTTTTACATGATATCGGTAAAGCGATAGACCATGAGCAAGAAGGTTCTCATATTCAGTTGGGTGTTGAGGTCGCTAAGAAGTATAAAGAAAGCGACACAGTCATCCATGCCATCCATGCTCATCACGGCGAAATTGAGGCTAAAACAGTAATAGCTTGTATTGTTCAAGCTGCTGATGCAATTTCCGCTGCCCGTCCGGGTGCAAGACGTGAAAACATAGAAAACTATATTAAGAGACTTGAAAAGTTAGAGGAAATCGCCAATTCCTTTAATGGTGTTGAAGGCTCTTTTGCAATTCAGGCAGGTAGAGAAGTTCGTATTATAGTGAAACCTGAAATTATAAGTGATGATCAAATGATTATCGTTGCTCGTGAAATTGCTCAAAAAATAGAAAATGAGCTTGAGTATCCCGGTCAGATTAAGGTAAATCTTATCCGTGAAAACCGAGCTGTTGATTATGCAAAATAATTAAAAATTAAGCCCCGCTTTAATGAAGTGAACCCCAAAGTCTAGAAAAAATTAAATATTAAATTGTTAGTGAATGAGTTCGGTATTGCACCGGACTCATTCCTTTTAGTTTTAAGGAAATTCTTTCATTGTTGTAGTAATGAATATATTTCTTTAATTCATCAATGAAAGCGTTAACGCTTTCGAAT
>JAGAZW010000146.1 GCA_017939855.1 Clostridia bacterium
AAGATAATGCTTTCACGCACCCATCCGGGTCTTGTTAAGCGTTTATTCGAAACCGAAGTTCCCGAAATATTCGACGGCACTATCGAAATTAAGGCAGTTTCCCGACAGGCAGGCTCGAGAACAAAAATTGCCGTCTGGTCTGCCAACTCCGAAATAGATGCTGTGGGCGCATGTATAGGACCGAGAGGTTCACGTGTTAATACAATAGTCGAAGAACTAAATGGAGAAAAAATCGATATTGTCAGATATAGCGAAGATCCTACAGCCTTTGTAAGTGAAGCTCTTTCTCCGGCAAAGGTGGTTTCTGTGGAAATTATGAGTGAAGAACCCAAGGTTTGCAAAGCCAGTGTTCCTGAAGCTCAGCTTTCCCTTGCTATCGGTAATAAAGGTCAGAATGTCCGTCTTGCCGCAAAGCTTACCGGTTGGAAAATAGATATACATCCCGAAAGCGGCTTTTTCGGGGAATAGCATTGTAAAGCAACGAAATGAAAGGAAGAATGTCTTTTGGCAACTAGAAAAACACCTATGAGAATGTGCGTAGGTTGCAGAGAAATGAAGCCTAAAGCAGAGCTTATAAGAATTGTTAAAACCCCGCAAGAAACAATTCTCTTTGATAATACGGGCAAACTTTCAGGTAGAGGGGCGTATATATGTAGAAACGCAGCCTGTCTTGAAAAGGCACAAAAGATAAAAGCCTTTGACAGAAGCTTCTCTATTAGTGTATCAAAGGAAGTTTACGAGAGCTTAAGAAAGGAACTTGAAAATATTGAAAAATAAGTTGCTTTCTCTTTTGGGCTTTGCTACTAAAGCCGGTAAGCTTTCTTTTGGAGCCCAGGCTTCAAAGGCGGCACTATGTGCTAAAAAAGCTAAGCTGGTAGTTATCAGTTTTGAAATATCGGCTAAAAGCCAAAAGGAAATAACCTTTTATGCAAACAAAGTGGGTGTTGAAACCTTGCTGCTTCAAGATATTGATATAATGACTCTTTCGGATGCTGTTGGCAGAAAGTGCGGCGTGTTATCTGTGAACGATAGCTCATTTGCCAATGCTATTAAGGCCGAAATGAAAATGGGAGGAAATGTGTATGACAAATAAATATAAAGTAAGCGAGCTTGCGAAGGATTTCGGTATACCTTCGAAGGATATAACTGCAATTTTAAAAGATGCAATCGGGGAAGAAAAGAAATCCGGTGCTGCATTGAGTCCCGAAGAGATTGCTATTTGTTTCGATCTTTTAACCAAGAAAAATAGCGTGAAAAGCTTCGATGAATATTTCGCAACCGGTGCGTCGGTGCGAGAAGAGGCTGCCAAGAAAAGACAATCAGAGAAGGATAAAAAACTGGCAGAACAAATGGCGATATTAGAGCAGTTAAAGGCTGCTGCGGCTGCCGCCGAAGGCGCAAACAAGGATGAAAAGCCTGAGCCTAAAAAACAAGAAATCAAAAAGGAATCAAAGAAGGCTGAAGAGAAACAGATTGCAAAGCCTGAAAAGAAATCCGAGCCAAAAACCGATAAAAAGGAAGATACTAAAAAGACCGATAAGGCAAAAACTCCGGAATCTAAGAAGGCATATGACGGTCCGTTAGTTGCTCCTCCCAAGAAGGAAAAGAAGCCGGGTGAGGCACCCGTTAGAGGCCCTGCTCAGATGCGCCATATTGATACCCGTACTTCAAATGTTAATATAGAAAAATATAACGAAAAATATGAAACGATTGCTCCTGCTAACACAATGCGTGATAACTTCACCAGAAAGCAGAAAATCAAGCAGAAATCTCAGGACTATCGCCGTCCTCAGAATGCCAAGCGTGAAACAGAGGCAGATAAGCTCCGCAGAATGCAGCTTGAGCGCATAAAGAAGACCCCGATAACAGTAACTGTAGGTGAGGAAATAACTGTCGGCGAGCTTGCAGCTGCCCTTAAAAAGACTGCGGCTGAGGTTATTAAGACCTTAATGAAGCTGGGTATGATTGCAACGGTTAATCAGGTAATCGATTATGATACTGCTGAAATTGTTGTAACCGAAATGGGTGCAAAGATTCAAAAGGCAGTAGTTGTAACTATTGAAGAAAAAATTATGGACGTTACCGAGGATACAGCCGAAAGCCTTAAACCGAGAAGTCCGGTTGTTGTTGTAATGGGTCACGTTGACCACGGCAAAACTTCAATTTTGGATGCTATTCGTAACACTGCAGTTACCGATACGGAAGCTGGTGGTATTACTCAGCATATCGGTGCTTACAGGGTAAACCATAACGGTCAGGATATAACATTCCTTGACACTCCCGGTCACGCAGCTTTTACCGCTATGCGTCAGCGAGGTGCTATGGCTACCGATATTGCTATCCTTGTTGTTGCTGCAGACGACGGTATTATGCCGCAGACTATCGAGGCAATAAATCACGCTAAAGCGGCAAATGTTCAAATAATTGTTGCTATTAACAAAATGGATAAACCCGAAGCTAATCCTGATCGCATCTTGCAGCAGCTTACTGAACACACCCTAGTTCCTGAGCAGTGGGGCGGCGATATTATTTGTGTTCCCGTTTCCGCTAAAACTCATATGGGTATTGACAGCCTTTTGGAAAACGTATTGTTGGTTGCAGAAATGATGGAGCTCAAGGCAAACCCAGACCGTAAGGCAAAGGGTGTTGTAATTGAGGCACGTCTTGATAAAGGAAGAGGCCCGGTTGCCAGTCTTCTGGTTCAAAACGGCACCTTGCGTTCGGGCGATATTATCGTTGCGGGAACTGCTGTTGGCAGGGTAAGAACTATGTTGGACGAAAAGGGCAGAGAGTTAAAAATAGCAGGTCCTTCTGTACCTGTTGAGATTACCGGCCTTGCCGAAACACCTTCAGCCGGCGAAGGCTTTGACGCCGTTTCTGATGAAAGACTCGCTCGTGAGCTTGTAGAACAGCGCAAAGAAAAAATAAAGAACGACATTTTCAATGCAAAACAAAAAGTTACTCTTGATAACCTGTTCTCTCAGCTTTCCGAGGGTGACCTTAAGGATCTTAATGTAATTGTCAAAGCAGATGTTCAGGGCAGTGTTGAGGCGGTAAAGGATAGCCTTGTTAAGCTTTCAAACGAAGAAGTAAGGGTCAACGTTATTCACGGGGGAGTAGGCGCTGTAAATGAATCAGACGTTATGCTCGCTCAAACCTCGGGCGCAATCATAGTAGGCTTTAATGTACGTCCCGACGCTGTTGCTAAGGAAACTGCCGAAAAAGACGGTGTAGATATTCGTATGTACCGTATCATATATGACTGTATAGAAGAAATTGAAGCTGCGATGAAGGGAATGTTGGCTCCTAAGTTCAGGGAAACTATTCTCGGAACGGTTGAGGTTAGGGACACTTATAGAATTTCAAATGTCGGAACTATAGCCGGTTCTTATATCACAAGCGGCAAGGTTACAAGGGCTTGTAAAATACGTGTTGTTCGTGATGGCATAGTTATCGCCGAAGACGCTATTGCTTCTCTTCGTCGTTTCAAGGACGATGTTAAGGAAGTCGCTCAGGGCTACGAATGTGGTATAGGTCTTGAAAAATTTGCCGATATAAAGGAAGGCGATGTATTTGAAGCCTTCATAATGGAGGAATACACAGACTAATGGCTGGATTTAAAATAAATCGTGTGACTTCGGATATTCGCCTGGCACTTTCTGAGCTTTTAAGAGAGATAAAGGATCCGAGAGTGAGTAAAATGCTAAGCATTATAAAGCTTGATGTTTCGGGTGATATGTCTTATGCTACAGTTTATGTGAGCGCTATTGAAGGTGTGGAGACTACTAAAGAGTCGGTTAAGATACTAAACAAAAATGTTTCGGCTTTTTTAAGAGGAGAACTTGGTCGTCGCCTTTCCTTAAGAAAGGTGCCGCAGCTACGATTTGTTGCAGACAACTCTATTGAAAAGAGTGCTCATATTTCAACGATTATTGATTCTTTTAATGAAAATTAATCTCATTAAAAAGAAGATATAATGTCGGAAGGAAGTATTATAACAGATGGAAAATACAAATATCGGTTGTCGTGAGCTTACTTTGCGCAAAACGTCACGTTATCTTAAAAAGCACGATAATTATGTTATAATTACCCACGCTTCTCCCGATGGGGATACTTTAGGTGCGGCCTATGCTTTATATTACGGACTTAAAGAAATAGGTAAGGTTGCAGAGGTAATATGTCCTGATCTGATTCCTAAAAAATACGACTATTTTGTTCATGAAACCGATCACGTTCAAAAAGATATTGCTACAATAATAGCGGTTGATGTTGCAGATGCTAAACTTTTAGGCTCACTTGAGGAGCTTTTTGGGGATAAGGTAGAGCTTAATATTGACCATCATATTTCAAACACAAGATTTTCAAAAAATCTTTGTCTTGATTCTCAGGCGTCTGCTACCTGCGAGATAATATTTGAGCTTTTGAATATTATGAAGGTCAATATCAACAGCCTTACCGCACGTGCGCTTTATACGGGTATTGCCACCGATACAGGTTGTTTTAAGTTTTCTAATGTTACAGATAAAACGCACGCTATAGTGTCGCATCTTTATGAGTATGAAATCGGTGCCGCTGAGATAAACAGAATAATGTTTGATACTAAATCAAAAAAGCTGTTGGAGCTGGAAAGATTGGTACTGGAAACCGCTGAATATCATTTCAATGATCGTTGTATGGTTTTAGCGGTAACTTCTGAAATGCAGGAAAAAACGGGTTGTTCAGGACCCGATTTAGAGGGCATAGCGTTTATTTCAAGGAGTGTTGAAGGCGTACTTGCGGGAGTGACACTAAAACAAATTGATGATAACGCCTATAAGGTTTCACTAAGAACATATCCACCGCTTGATGCGAGTGCTATATGCAAAACTTTAGGCGGCGGCGGTCACTTTGGTGCAGCAGGAGCAATTGTTTATGGCAGTCTGCAGGAGGCTAAACTTAAAGTTTTAGATGCTGTAAAGGCATATATGGAGGAAAATGATGCAGGGGCTTATACTAATAAATAAACCCTCCGGAATAACCTCATTCGGTGCAGTTTCTCGTATAAAAAGGGCGGCGGCGGAAAAGAGGGTCGGTCATACAGGCACCCTGGATCCTATGGCAACGGGTGTATTGCCGATATTTCTGGGTAGAGCGACCTGCCTGTCATCCTATCTTTTAGATGGAGATAAAACCTATATTGCTACAATAAAGCTGGGTGTTACAACAGACAGCTGTGATATAACCGGCAATATTTTATCCCAATGCGATGTAACGGTTTCAAAGGGCGAAGTTTCTAAGGTTTTAGAAAATTTTATAGGTGAAATTCGTCAGACCCCTCCTATGTTTAGCGCCTTAAAAAAGGATGGAGTACGTCTTTATGAATTAGCCCGAAAGGGGATAGAGGTTGAAATACCGGAAAGAACGGTGAAAATCCATTCTATAAGCTTGTTGTCAGATTTGAACGAGCAAAACGAGTTGGTTATCGAAACCACCGTTTCAAAGGGCACATATATACGTTCGCTTTGCAGGGATATAGGGATATCTCTGGGAGTAGGAGCTACGCTCACCTCGCTTTGTCGCACCGCTGTTTCGGGTTTCAAAATAGAGGACTGTGTTTCTTTGGATACTATAACGGATGAAAATGTATGTGACTATATTTTGAGCGAAGAAACTGCCGTTTCGCACCTAAGGGAAATAACTGTTACAGAAAATCAGGCAAGACGCTTTTCAAACGGTGGACAGCTTTCTTATGAAAGGCTGAAAATATGTGATTTTATAGAAAACGAACTTTTCAGGGTGAAATTTAAAGATCTTTTTTTAGGACTCGGATTTGCCGATAATGAACGCAAACAGTTAGGCATTAAATGTATCATTAACCAGTATAAGTGAAAGAGGTAGAATATGCAAAACGCAGTAATTTTAGGCTCGTTTGACGGTGTTCATTTAGGGCATAAAGCTGTTATAGAAGCGGCAAAAGGCTATAATTGTATAGCAGTGATCTTCTCGCTACCTCCTAAAATTGTGTCGGGTGATGCAGTAGGACTTTTGATGTCTTTAGAGGAAAAAATGCAGCACCTTAAAAACTGCGGAGTAAATGAAATATATGTATTGGAATTTAAAGATATAAAGGATATGAGCCCACAAGATTTTTTGAGCTTTCTTAAAGTGAGCTTTTGCCCTAAACGCATGGTTTGCGGCTTTAACTATCGCTTTGGGAAAGGTGCCTTGGGCGATATAAATCTCATACGAGAATTTTCAAAAGAAAACGACATAGAATTTTTAGTTGTCGACTGCGTGGAAAGAGAGGGTATCCCGGTTTCCTCCAGTGTTATCAGAAGCCTTATAAAACAGGGCGATATAAGCTTGGCAAACCGTCTTTTAGACCATGACTTTGGATTTGAGGCAAAGGTAATATCGGGTGACAAACGAGGAAGAACTATCGGATTTCCTACAATTAATCAGCGTTTTCCAAAAGAGTTAGTTAAACCGAGATTTGGTGTGTATATTTCGGAAGTGTTTATAGACGGCAAAAAATATAAGGCGATAACCAATCTGGGCATACGCCCCACATATAAAACAGACGGAATATTTTGTGAAACACACATACCACAATTTTCCGCTGAAATTTACGGTAAGCAAGTAAGGATAAATTTAAAGCGATTTTTGCGTGATGAACGCAAATTCGACTCTCTTGATAGGCTGAAAGATGCGATATATGAAGACGTCTTAAAATTATAGGGCATATTTACCGACTTTTTTCAAAAAATACAAAATGTTAATATTTGCAAGGTTGACTTTTTAAAATTTGTAAAATAAAATTAATAGGTAGAATATCAGGATAAGGGAGGAGTTTTATGAAACGCTTTTTAAGAAGAGTAAGTGTGTGCGTTTTAGTTGCGATAATGCTGTTTTTGTGCGCTTGTCGAGAGGCTGACAAAAATTACGGAGTTGAAAGCAACAAGAACACCAAAAAGGTTAAAGTCGGC
>JAGAZW010000147.1 GCA_017939855.1 Clostridia bacterium
ATGATATGTCGCCTATTGATGATGAGTGTGGATGCCCCGTTTGTCAAAGATACAGTAAAGCTTATATCCGTCATCTTTTAAAGAGTACCGAAATGCTTTCTCAGCGGCTTACCGTTATGCACAATCTTTGGTTTTACAATCATTTTATGGAGGATATACGTAAAGCGTTAGACGAGGGAAGATTTGCTGAATTTAAAAGAGAAAAAGAAAAAATTCTTGGCAAACGTATTTAATTATGTTTTCATAAATATTTTTCTTGCATTCTCAGGATAGTTTTTGTATAATCGTATTGTATTATTTTTGGAGGTAAAAAAATGAACGGTATAGTTTTTATCCTTTTTTATGTGCTTATTTTCGGTGCGATGTATTTTCTTATGATACGTCCTCAAAGAAAGAAGGCTAAAGAAGAAAAGAAAATGCGTGAGAATTTGCAGGTTGGTGACGAAATAGTTACTATCGGAGGTATTCACGGCAGAGTAATTTCTTTAAAAGAGGATACATTTGTTATTGAATCAAAGAGCGATCATTCAAAGCTTACTTTGGAACGTTGGGCATTGCAATCAAATCTTACTGTCCATGATGATGTAGAGGAAAAATCTAAAAAGTAATATTTTTCTCCCTTCGCAAGTATATTTGTTGCGGAGGGATTTTTATGCAAAACGAGTTTTCCGGTAATATAAAAAAGAATTTACCGCTTATTATTAAAGGAACTATTGTCGGAGTAGGACTGACATTAATTTCTATGGTGATTTTTGCGACAATTATGCTCATTTTTAATCTTGACAGAAATCTTTCTGTCCCTTTTTCAACCGTAAGCCTCGCAATTGGTTGCTTTTTTGCAGCAATTTACACTTCGAAAAATATCGGGAGAAAAGGATATCTTGTAGGGTTGATAATTGGCATCATTGTTTTTGTGATGGTTACTTTGATTTCATTAATAATAACTAGTGACGGTTTTAGTTATAATACGTTGTTCCATTTTATAATTATTTTACTATCTTCTGTTTCTGGCGGTATAATGGGTGTAAATAAAAACAAAAAAACAAGGTACATATAAAACGAAGCAGCCAAAAAGCTGCTTCGTTTTAATCTTTTTTAGTGAGTATTGAAATTATTGAGCTATATATATCTGATGGATTATTCAAAAATTTTTCCTTAATACAGTTGGCTTGTCCTTTGTCTGCTACCAAAAGCTTTAGACTAAAAAAAGGTTTTTGACCGTCGAGGGCGGAGCATGTAATATATGTGGAATCGTTTTCTTTTTCTAATTCAAATTTCGTTTCTTTTGCATTTTTAAATCGAGAGAGCATTTTTATCGTTGCAGAATATGCTCTTTCTTTTACCGTCATAGAAAGTGTTGAGTTTAAAGTTTTTGCAATATCGATGCCACTTTTTGTAATAATATAGGTATCGCCGTTTTCATCGGCTGCTTGAAGTTGACCGTTTTTTTCAAGCGCCGCTACAGCATCACATACTTCAAAAGCATTAGCAATACCTTCATAATGAAGAATATTCGCTAACATATTAACAGGAATGGGTTCATTGATTGTGCTATGAATATAACAAATTAATATTCTGATTTCTGTTGTATTGAATAGTCCGCCTCTCAGTACACCGGCAGGGAAAGCGTTATTTTCCAAAAGAAACTCTCCTTAATTATTATGTTAATTCAATTATATGATTAATTTGGTCAAGTTTCAAGTGAAAAAACAAAATATTAACAATTTCTTAATTTCGTAATTATAATTTTCTTATATACTATTATTACTAACCATCATAGTTTTCGATAAATTTAAGCGCCTGTGCTTCATCCTCGACGCTGATTCCTTTGTTTAATTCGTATTGGTCAGACAGTGGAAGTGTATTTAAAATCACATTATCATATATTTCTGCAATATCGTTGTTTTTGTATAAAGCTACAGTATTTTTATATGATTTTAATATATACACGCTTTCTATATCTTTTTCCTGCGTCCTTTCGTCTTTGGAAATATTAAACATTATCAACAAAAGTATAATTAAAACGCAAAGAGCTACATATAAAATTTTAATGTATTTTTCCATAAATTCACCTTTTATTTCTTTGTTATAATATATCTCAATTTTGTTAAAATATGTAAAAGTTAAAAAATTGTAACTATCCAAACAGAGCATTTGAGGTTATAATATAGACTAAGGATACTTTTGGAAATAGTTATCTTTATCTCTTTGGAGGTGTAAAATTTGGATTTTGAAGATATATTTAGTAATAATGATGACCCGCGCAAAGAAGAGGGCAAGGCGTTAGATTTGAATAGTTTTTCGTCAGAGGCAACTGAAAATGCAATCAAGGATCATAAAAACGATAAAAGCAAAAAAATCAAAACGGTCAAAGAACGTGTGCTTAAAACAGTTCTTACGTGTTTTTTGGTTGGTATAATAACCTTTAGTCTGGTTTTTGGCTCTTTTATACTCTATGCATTTACCGCAGTTGACGGTACAATGGAAAACGATCTTAATGAATTAAAGCTTAATTTTACTACTACGATTTATGTTCAAGACGATGATGGAGAGTGGGTTGAGTACCAAAGGCTGCATGGTGAGTTCAATCGAATCTGGGTACCTTACGAGCGAAAACTTGCCGAAAAAAAGAACTCCCAGTATACAGGTATTCCTCAAAACTTAGTGGATGCCTTTGTGGCGATTGAGGACAAACGTTTTTTTGAGCATCAGGGAGTCGACTGGAAAAGAACCTTTTCCGCTTTTGCAAATCTCTTTTTCCATTTTTATTCTACAAATCAGGGTGGTTCTACCATCACTCAGCAGCTCGTTAAGAATTTAACCGGTGATAACGCCCAAAAACCCAGCCGTAAACTCAGAGAAATTATGAGAGCTAGGTATCTTGAAAGCAATTATGCAAAGGATACCATTATTGAATGTTATCTTAACACAATTGCCATGGGACACGGTATATACGGCGTTGAGGTTGCAGCTAATTACTATTTCGATAAAAGCGTTTCGGAATTAACTATTGCAGAGTGCGCAATTTTAGCTTCGATTACCAAAAGCCCTTCATATTATGCTCCGGACGATAACCCTAAAAACAATCGTAATCGTATGGAAACTGTTTTGAGCGAAATGTACTCACAAGGTTATATAACCAAAGATGAGTATAATTCAGCTTTAGATGAAGATGTCGAAATAGTGGCTTCTAAGGATGCTCTCAACGAAGCAGAGGTTAACTCGTATTATGTTGACGCACTTATTCGCCAAGTAACCAAGGATATTGCTAAAAAGTTTGAATATGATGAAGCACATGCGGCATCACAGTTTTATAGCGGCGGATATAAAATTTATGCAACGATAGATCCTGATATCCAACAGACTGTTGATGAGGTGTTTTCAAACTCGGAAAAATACGGTCTTAAGGGTAAAGACGGTCAGCAGCTTCAAGGAGCTTTTACCATTATGGATTATAAGGGTAATGTTCTGGGGATGGCAGGAGGAATAGGTGAAAAGACGGTAAATTTGGGTATGTCCGGTTTTAATCGGGCAACTGATGCTGTTCGACAACCCGGTTCAACAATGAAACCGATAGCGGCATATGCTCCTGCTATTGAAACAGATCTTGTTACGTATTCTACTATTGTGAACGATAAGGCGGTCTATTATAGGAATAATTGGACACCAAAAAACTGGTATAACAGTTATTGGGGGAATATAACTATACAAAGAGCCTTAGAATGTTCGGTAAATACAATACCGGTGTCTCTTGTCAATCAAATTACTCCACAAGCAAGTTATAATTTTCTTACCAAGGATTTAGGTATTACTAAATTAAATAGTAATGATATTGATCTTTCGCCATTGGGAATGGGAGGTACAAACGGCGGTATTACAACATTAGAATCTGCGGCGGCATATGCAATATTCGGTAACGGCGGTCAATATTATGAACCAAAATTGTATACCAAGGTTTGCGACCAAAAAGGTAATGTTATTTTAGAGAATGATAGCGATCCGGACGTTGTTATCAGTTCAAACACTGCAACCGTTATGAATCAGCTTTTGCAAAAGGTTGTTTATGGTTCTCAAGGTACCGGAAGAGGCGCTAAGAATTATATACCCAATATGAAAATTTTTGCTAAAACCGGTACTTCTAACAATCAAAACGACCTATGGTTTGTTGGAGGTTCGCCGTATTATGTAGCATCATGTTGGTGCGGATACGATAATCAGCAGGCGATTCCTGATAGTGCCATAGCACAAAAAATGTGGGGCGCAGTTATGTCAGAGGTTCATTCTGGACTAAAGGCTAAAGAGTTCAGTGTTAGTGATTATGCAGTTTCCCGATATTATTGCACTTCTAGCGGCCGACTCGCAACAACTGCTTGTCCGTCAAAAGCGGTAGGTTGGTATAAAAAAAGCAATACTCCCGGTTACTGCACAACACATGCTGGTGATGCTTTGTCTGCACCCTCAAATTCAGATA
>JAGAZW010000148.1 GCA_017939855.1 Clostridia bacterium
GGTACCAACTGCGAGTTCGACAGTGCAAAGGCTGTTCGTGATGCAGGTGCTGAGCCAGAAATTATTGTTATCAATAACCTTAGTGCCGAGGGTATTCAGAGAAGCGTTGAGAAGTTTGCAAACGAACTTAAAACTGCCCAGATGGTGTTTATCCCCGGCGGTTTTTCGGGCGGCGATGAACCCGATGGCAGTGGTAAATTTATAACCGCCTTCTTCCGTAATGCTGCAGTTAAAGAGGGTGTTACAGAGCTTCTTGAAAAGAGAGACGGTCTTATGTGTGGTATCTGTAACGGTTTCCAAGCTCTTATCAAGTTAGGTCTTGTACCTTATGGTAAAATTATCGATACCGATGAAAACTGCCCAACTCTTACCTTTAATACCATCTCTCGTCACCAATCACGTATTGTAAGAACAAGGGTTGCTTCAAATAAGTCGCCTTGGCTTTCGCTCACAAATGTAGGCGAAGTATATAATGTTCCAATTTCTCACGGTGAAGGCAGATTCCTTGCAAGTGAAGAACTTATAATGAAACTTGCCGAAAACGGTCAGATTGCTACCCAGTATGTTGACCTTGAGGGTAATGCTACTACCGATGTTCACTTTAACCCCAACGATTCTATGTATGCTATTGAGGGTATCACTTCTCCCGATGGCAGAGTATTCGGTAAAATGGGTCATAGTGAGCGTATAGGAGCAGGCCTTTATAAGAATGTTTGCGGTAACTATGATATTCGTATGTTTGAATCGGCAGTTAAATATTTTAAATAAGATAGGGGATTAATAATGGCATATAAGTCTGATATTGAAATAGCTCAGGAATGTCAAATGCAGCCTATTACCGAGATTGCAAAAAGAGCCCATGTGGACGAAAAGTATATCGAGCAGTATGGTAAATATAAGGCAAAGGTCGATTTGTCCCTTTTGGAAGAAGAACGTAAGAATGGTAAACTCGTCCTGGTAACTGCAATAACCCCCACTCCCGCCGGAGAGGGCAAAACGACTACAACTATCGGTCTTGCAGATGGTCTAAAGCGAATAGGTAAGGATGTAACCGTTGCTTTAAGAGAGCCGTCATTGGGTCCTGTTTTCGGTGTTAAGGGCGGTGCTGCAGGCGGCGGTTATGCTCAGGTTGTTCCTATGGAGGATATTAACCTTCATTTCACAGGAGACTTCCATGCTATAGGTGCTGCCAACAACCTTTTAGCAGCAATGCTTGATAATCATATTCAACAGGGTAATGCTTTAGGTATAGATGTTCGTAAAATCACCTGGAAACGCTGTGTTGATATGAACGACCGTCAGCTTCGTTTCATTGTAGACGGTATGGGAGGCAAAGCTAATGGTGTGCCAAGAGAAGACGGTTTTGATATAACTGTTGCCAGTGAAATTATGGCGGTATTTTGTCTTTCGAGCTCTATTACCGACCTCAAGGAAAGGCTTTCTCGTATTATTGTAGGTTATACCTACGATGATAAACCGGTGACTGTAGGAGACTTAAAAGCAGTAGGAGCTATGACAGCCCTTTTGAAAGATGCCATTAAGCCTAATCTAGTACAGACCTTAGAAGGCACTCCTGCCTTTGTTCACGGTGGACCTTTTGCCAATAT
This sequence comes from Clostridia bacterium, assembly GCA_017939855.1. Classification (GTDB taxonomy): domain Bacteria; phylum Bacillota; class Clostridia; order Oscillospirales; family Acutalibacteraceae; genus UBA737. Next base: position 1,608 of record JAGAZW010000148.1, read on the forward strand.
AGCTCACGGCTGTAATTCGGTTATGGCAACAAAATTGGCTCTTAAAATGGGTGAATATGCCATAACTGAAGCAGGGTTCGGTGCTGATTTGGGTGCCGAGAAATTCCTTGATATTAAGTGCCGTATGGCAGGGCTTACACCGGACGCAGTTGTAATTGTTGCAACCGTCAGAGCATTAAAGATGCACGGCGGTCTTGCAAAGACAGAGCTAGGTACCGAAGACCTTGTGGCACTTGAAAAGGGTATACCCAATCTCCTTCGTCACGTTTCCAATATCAAGAATGTTTATAAACTTCCTTGTGTCGTAGCCGTTAATCGTTTCCCCACCGATACAGATAATGAAATAGATTTCATTATTCAAAAATGCAAAGAATTGGGCGTTAATACCGTTCTTTCTACCGTGTGGGCTGAAGGCGGCAAGGGTGGAGAGAAACTCGCTCGTGAGGTTGTTCGCCTTTGTGAAGAAGAAGAGGGTGACTTTACCTTCTCTTATGACCTTGATATGTCTATTGAAGAAAAGATTGAAGCGGTAGTTAAAAAGGTTTATGGTGGTAGCGGCATAACAATAATGCCTAATGCTAAAAAGCAGATTGCTCAGCTTACAGAGTTAGGCTTTGATAAATGTCCCGTTTGCATCGCCAAAACCCAGTATAGTTTCTCGGATAATCCCGCACTTTTGGGTGCTCCTGAAGATTTTACTGTAACTGTTAAAAATGTTAAAGTTTCGGCGGGGGCAGGCTTTATAGTTGTTTTAACCGGTGATATTTTAACAATGCCCGGTCTTCCCAAAATTCCAGCTGCGGAAAAAATAGATGTTGACGAAAACGGAAAGATTTCCGGTCTGTTCTAATTTTTCGAAAATTTAAAAGAAGCCATTTTTGATGGCTTCTTTTTTGCATGATTTATTGTTTATAGATAATTTTTATTGACAAAGCATAATAAAAACTGTATAATTAAACCATAAAAATAATATATTTTTTCCAAGGAGGATTGTATATGAATAATATGAAAGATTTACCGTTATTGTTGCTTGATAACAGCAGTATGATATCGGTGCTTAATGAAGGCACATTTAGGTGCCATAACCTCACTCTTGATGAGGCGACGCAGATTCTTGAAGCACATGAAGAAGCAAATGTGCTCAGATGCTTTAGTAACCAAGATATTGAAACAGTAATATACGATTACCTTGGTGTAACAAAGCGAGATTTTGAGTATAAGAAGATTAGAAATATGCGTGTTGGTCAAGACGCCCTTGTGTTTAAACTTTATATTACAAAATCTGAGAGTCAGCCTGTTATTGAGGCGGACGATGGGGTACAGGCAAAGAAAATACAAAATGTTTATGTATATTGTCAATACCTTTCTAGAATATCATAAATATACTATCTTTTTAAACAGAAACATACTATATTACGTATGTTTCTGTTTTTTTATGATTTTTTGTTATCCTCTTTATTTTTTTGTAAAAATGTGGTAAAATAATAGTATACAAAACATAAAGGAGAAATAGATGCTTTTAACACTCTTTCTTACATTTTTCAAAATAGGGCTTTTTACCTTCGGTGGCGGGTATGCTATGATTGCCCAAATTAAAGAGGTAATTGTTCAGAATAAAAAGTGGATTACCGATGAAGAGCTTATTCAGATGTTGGCAATTGCCGAATCAACTCCGGGACCCATAGCAATAAATATGGCTACCTATATTGGATACAAACAAAAGGGAATTCTAGGAAGTGCTTTTGCAACTTTGGGCGTGGTATTGCCCTCGTTTATAATAATATTCATTATTTCCTTATTCTTAGACGAATTTATGGAAAACAAGTATGTTGCATATGCGTTTATCGGTGTTAAAAGTGCGGTTGCCTTTCTTATCCTAAAAGCAGGACTTGATTTGCTGAAAAAACTTCCCAAAAAAGCACTTACTCTTACTATCTTCACTATAGTATTCATATTAATGATCATATTTGAGCTTATGGCGGTTAGTTTCAGCTCAATAATATTTATTATCATAGGCGGAATATTAGGAATATTCTCCCATACATTGTTTAAAAGCAGGGAGGGTAAATCTTGATTTATATAACCTTATTTTTTGAGTTTTTTTTGTTAGGCTTGTTTACCTTTGGCGGCGGTTATGCTATGATACCGCTTATAGAAGAGCTTGTTCTGAAATACGGTTGGCTTACACAAGAACAGTTTTACGATTTTATAGGTGTGTGTGAGTCTACACCGGGTCCCGTTGCAGTTAATATGGCAACCTATATAGGAGCAAATGA
>JAGAZW010000015.1 GCA_017939855.1 Clostridia bacterium
AATCTTTTGCATATGCGTAACTAAACTTTAATGACATTATTTGCCTCCAAAAACAAAGATGTTGACCTTTACTACTGGTTTTATTTTACATTATTTTGTGTCAATTTGCAAGAGCAAATACAAATATTAATTAATTTCTTAAAAACTTATAATAAATTATGGCGTAAACAGACCCTTAACAAGCCACAAAAGGGTTGTAGAGAAGGATATTTTATCTACATTATGTCCTGCTGTGACCTTAACGGAACCGATGTGTGTATTACCTGAATATATATCTACCGTACCTACTGTATCTCCTTTTTTTACGGGTGCCGAAAGCTTTTGCTTTAAATTCATTTTTTGACTGATTTCTCCCGACTGTCCCTTTTTCAAAAGAACATCAAAACTATCGCTTACATCTACCCTTACCTGTTTTGAAACGCCGTTTTCAACCTTAATGTATGTATCTTTCTCAAGTTTTGGAGCTACCGTCATAAAACTAAAATTAGCAAAACCATAGTCAAGAAGTTTTTTAGCTCCTGCAAATCTATCATCGGAAGTATTGCCGCCCATTATAACCGCCACCATTTCGGTGCCGTTTTTTTCTGCCGTTGCGCTAAGGCAATATCCTGCTTTTGAGGTCGTACCCGTTTTAAGCCCTGTAGTTCCCTCATAGAAACGCACGAGTTTATTGGTATTTACAAGCTCACTTTCACCGTCTCTTAAAGTGTCCATCCAAACGGTCGAATACTTCTTTATAAGCGGGTGCTTTATAAGTTCACTTGACATAATCGCAACATCGTGAGCTGTGGTGATGTGTCCTTCAGCATCAAGACCCGTACAATTTATAAATGTTGTGTTGTTCATTCCCAAACTTTTAGCCTTATCGTTCATCATAGCAACAAAGCCCTCTTCACTGCCGGCTATATATTCACCTAAAGCCACAGTAGCATCATTAGCCGATGCAATAACCGTAGCCTTCAACAGATCGTCTACTGTCATACTTTCTCCCGGTTCGAGCCAAATTTGAGAACCGCCCATACTCGCTGCGTGTTCGCTCGTTGACACAACATCTTCTACCGTTAAAGAGCCGCTGTCTATTGCCTCCATAATCAGCAACAGCGACATTATTTTTGTGATTGACGCAGGAGGCAACGGCTCGTTAGAGTTCATCTCATAAAGAATTTCTCCCGTTTTAGGTTCCATAAGAATTGCAGATTTTGCGTTTATTTCTAACGTTACACCCTGTGCGGCATCATTCGACGATGTTGGAATAGGTACATTTATATCTTCTATGTCACATTCACTGGAAACCGTCTTTGCAGCAATACACCTGCTGCACGACAAAACACACAAACACAAAACTATACTGATAATACTTTTTACACTTTTCAAAACGGCATACCCCCTACATTAGAGGATATGCCGTTTAAGGAATAAAAATGTTAAAATATAAATGACAAACTACCCGCAGCCGCACATATAATTATGCCTGTCACCTTTTCACGCTTTGCTCCTAACGCTTTGCAAAAATCTTTAACTGTTTTAAGACAGACGCTGACTCTGACGAGTGATACCACAAAGAAAACAAAATATACAAATCCTGAAAGTCGACTGAAGATACTGCCCACAGAAAGCATTTCGACCGCCGAAAAATACGGGAACTTAAACGCACCTATATCTAAATTCCCAAGCAAGACATTTAATATACACACTGTCAGAAAGGCTAAGCCTATCGCTAAACCTATTAAATCCGACCTTAAAGATTTATTTTCTTTGTTCCCATAAACGACCAGAAAACACACCGGAAGAAATAAAATAATGTTCTCGGTTGTTGTTTTAATAAGGCTTTGTTCTTCAGGTAATATATACGAACCAAAATCAGTAAATTTAAAGTTATTTATCGATAAGACAAAAATTAGAATAATCACAACTACTATAATAGGAAACATTAAAAAAGAAAATTTGGCAACAGCTGAATTCTCAGATAAAACCGCATAAAGCACACATGCAACAAAAAAGGCAGCTATAAAAAATTCGGGTGTTTTTTTTAAAACAGCACCGGCAAAAAATTGAGTAATAAGAGCTATTCCCGATGCCGCAACGATTACAGCAAAAACCGATATTATTCCTTTTAAAAACAGGCTATTTTTAAGTTTATATATTAAAAAGTATATTAAAGAAACTATTAAAAAGGCTGAGACGAAGGATAAAAGTCCTCTATCACTATTAATTGGAATATTAAATATCCCCAACGATAAAATGTATAAGGCAATCAAAGAAATTCTATGCAGACTGACCTTTTCCCTCACTTTTTCTTCACCTGCCCCTTTAATAAAAATACACCCTGTTCATTAAAACCAAGCAAAGGAAGTGTTGTTATTTTCTTATCCATAGTCTCATAAAGCTTTATCGATTCTACTTTATTCTGCTCCAATAGTTTTATAATGTCATAACCTATGGCAGTTTCACGAGGTTCATTTTCCAAAAGGTTAAGAGCATTTTCAGCAGTCACAATCCTAGCCGATATTGCAAAACCCTCTACATCCTTTAAAAACTGTAATGCTTCATATTTCATATTTTGAGTGAAGTTTTCACCTAAAACTATACAGGCAGTATGCGAAAAATCGGGCTTTCGTGTAAATCCTTTTTTAATATTTTGGAAAGCTTCTAAAATTGTTTCACCCACAGCCTCAAAAATTCTTTTTTCTCCGCCATTTGCAACCTCAACGCTTAACCTCACCGCATTCTCATCCATATCAAAAC
>JAGAZW010000149.1 GCA_017939855.1 Clostridia bacterium
CTCATAGCTGCCGTCCTCTGTCCTTTTAGATACAACAAGGTCGAATTCCGCCATATGGAATATATTTTTCACTTCACCGGAGGTATCGCTGAACCACGCAAGTGATGCACCTGTGCCCAGCATTGTCCATACTATTATCGCTGCAAGGCTTAATACAAAGGCTATTTTTTTATATGATTTTTTCCTCTTGCGCACAACGTTACCCCCCTTTTTAAGTTTATTTTTCTTAGTCTTTTTTCCTCTTTAGCAGAATTACAAGTACAAGCATTACTACTGCCGAACAGCCTGCTACTGCTATCCACAATACTATATTCCTATTATCTCCTGTTTGTGGAGGTTTAGGGTCTTTTTCTTCTATTGGAAATTCCTCTATCTTAAACTCCCAATCCAAATAGCCTATCTTTTCCTGATAGTAATTATCCATTTCCTTCGGTACATCCAGCACCACGTCCAGATTTACCTCTCCGCCCGAATACAGTGTTCCCAGGCAGACCCAATCGGTTAGCTGGGCGGTTTCGTTTGCGGCGGCATCAAACATATATGCCATTTCATTTTCCTGACTCTTTTTAACCGTCAGTCTCATCTCGTTAAGGAACTCCACCGAATCCTCGTGAGCTCCCAACGACCTCATATATATTTTTACCTTTACCTTATTCGACGCATCATTTCTTACGGTTATTTTCTGACTTATACTGTCACCGGGCATTACGTCCTTAAAATTTTCGAACATATCCGTAGGTGAATATTCGCTTCCCGGTTCAAATATAAATTCCTGTGCTTTACCGTCATATATTGCTTTTCCGTCTGCCGCTATCGCATTTAATGGCATAACAGCCAAAAGCATTACTGCGGTAATTGCAGTTATTATTCTTTTCATACCCCGTCCTCCCTAGGCCAGCCGAGAGCCTTATAGGTATCCGTACCCTCTACGGGGTTATTCTCACTCTGTACTGCGTCTGCCTTTACGGTAAGGGTAAGGGTCTTTCCTATGTAGCTGTTATCCACTTTAGAGCCGACTATCTCAACATGAGAAAACACATTCGGGGTACTATCAAAGGGATTTACTATTCCTTTATAGTAGTACCAGCCGTCATGCAGCTGCCAATTATTCTCGTCAATATTCAGCTTAAAGCAATCCTCATACGGCAATTCTGAAGAATTTATTCCGTACACAAGCTTTACACGAAGATAAAACGGATGACTGCAATCGCTCGTTATGCTTACCTGCTTACTTACTATATCCCCGGGCATTATATAAACACCCTCTTTTGGGAATTCAGTTCCGCTATCGGTTCTTTCGTTTATCATAAACCGTATATTTCCGGAGGTGACAACATTTGTAGCCTTGCCGACAGTTGTATAATAGCTAAGTGTGCTTTGGGTTATAAAGGTCATTATTATAGCAACCAATGCAATCGATACGAACTTTATTTTTATTCCCTTTGGCATATTGTCAACCTCCTTATTGATTTTAATAAACAATCTACAGTTATATTATGGCATCCAACCCTTATACATATCAATCAATTCAAGAATATACTCAAATGTTAAATATCCTTTTTCTACAGCAATTTTCAAATATGCTCCGTTCCAGTCTATAAACTGCTCATGTGTAACATAATCCTTGAAATCATCGTATGTATACAAACCATAGGTTTCTATATCGTTTTGGAACTGCTCAACATTATAGTGCAGTTTTCCGTCCATTTCTATCCAGTTGTAGAAATCATCCGGCGGAGCAACAGTAAGTAATCCACTTGCAAAGGCATTTGAAGCTCCTGCTGAAGTTATAGACCACGCCTCGGTATATTCTTCAACAACATAACCATTCACAAGAGTAACTATATCATATCCGCCGTCAAGATTATGTTTTACAAACCTATGTCCAATAAATTCTTTAACATTTTCAGGTGTAATGTAAACATATTTATTAAGGTCATAATCAAATACACCGTGTTCTGCAATCAATTTCAACTGTGTACCGTCAGAATATTCTGTATAAGCTACTTTATAAAGATCTGAACCATGATTTACAAGAATTGAAATGTTTTTCGCAACATAACTTCCCGTAAAGAAATCCCATGCAAGGATTTTATCATCAAAGGTCAGTTCGTCAACACGTTTTTTACTGCCGTCTGCCAGAGTAATAAGTGTGTCCGGAGTAAAGCAACCGCTACCATCACCTTTTGCCGCCATATGATATCCAACATAATAATAATATGTTGTATTCGTGCTATCGGTATATTAATACTGAACTATAGTAAAATACTCATCACGCGGATTTGTTACTTACCTGTAGTTGCTAAGCTTGCTAAGGAAATGGGTATTCTTACCGTTGGCGTTGTTACCAAGCCTTTCCGCTTTGAGGCAAAGGCACGAATGACAAATGC
>JAGAZW010000150.1 GCA_017939855.1 Clostridia bacterium
AGTGTATAACGATGGAGATATTTTATTCAACCTTTGAACAAACGCTTATGATATTTATCTTTATAGCAGCAGGTTTTTTCTTGAGAAAAACGCGCTTGTTGCCTGAAGATTCCCATATAACAATGGCAAAGCTGGAAACTTGTATTTTTGTTCCGGCGCTTACTTTGTATACATATATGACTAAGTGTACAATTAAAACTTTTACCCGAAATTCTGGTCTTATATTATATGGGTTTATCATTATTTTTGCAGCCCTTGCAATGTCATATCCGCTTTCAAGACTTTTTGTGAGAAGATCTTCAGCCTCAAGTGAACTTGCTTATCAAAGAAATATTTATAAATACGCCTTAACTTTCGGAACCTATGGTTTTTTCGGCAATTTTCTAGTCCTCGGTATATGGGGAGAAGATATGTTCTATAAGTATTCGTTGTTTACCTTATTTGCCGGAATTTTATGTACCAGCTGGGGATTGTATATATTGATACCCAAGGAGCATAATGCGGGTGTGTGGGTGAATTTAAAAAAAGGGCTTATAACCCCGCCTATAATTGCTTTAGTAACAGGAATAGTTTTGGGACTGCTTAATGTTGCAAAGTATGTTCCGGATTTTATGATTACAGCTTTTAACAATGCAGGAAAGTGTCAGGGTCCTGTAGCTATGCTTCTTGCAGGTTTTGTAATAGGCGGCTATGATTTTAAAAGTCTATTGACGAAGAAGAAGGTATATATAGTAACGGCGCTCAGACTTATTGTTATACCTGCGGTTATCTTGCTGATATTAATCTTTTTAGACACAAGCAAGGAAATTATGACATTAGCACTTATAGCCTTCGCAACACCGCTTGGATTAAACACCGTAGTTTATCCCGCAGCATATGGAGGGGATACAAAAACGGGAGCCTCGATGGCTATGATTTCACACACACTGTCGGTTATCACCATTCCTTTAATGTATCTTGTCTTTATAGTGTTATTATAATTAATAAAAATCGGTACAGATTTTAACTGTACCGATTTTTTAAATGACATATAAAATAATCGCAACATACTGCAAAATACTTCCTATAACGACAAAAATGTGGAATACTGAGTGCATATATCGGAGACCTCTGCTGCCGATGCCGTAAAGTATGGCGCCGAGGGTATAGGAGATGCCTCCTGCCAGCAACCACATAAATGCCTCTTTTGGAATGGCTTCGATTGTGTATTTTCCGGGCAAAATTATGCACCAGCCTAGAGTGATATAGCATATCATTGAGAAAACGTTATACTTTTTAAGGTCTATGGCATTCAGTGTTATACCAAGTGCCGAAACACCCCAAACGACTCCGAAAATTGCCCAACCCAAAGCAATGTTCTTTTCTCTAAGTGAACAAAGAGCGATAGGTGTATATGTTCCCGCAATCAGTATAAATATAGTGCAGTGATCTATTATCTGCATAACTTTTTTAGCCAAAGGGGGAATAAGACCGTGATAGACACTCGACATAGTATAAAGAATAATCATTGCAAATCCATATATAAAAGCACTTACTATCTTATAAGCACCGCCTGTCAGAAATGCTTTGACTACACAGGTCGAAAGGGCAATAACACCGAAACTGGCACCTACTATATGTGTGACCATATTGAAGATTTCTTCCCCTCGGGTGTAATCGGGAAGAAGTCTGTCTTTTAGTTTTGTTCTTTTCAAAGAGCACCTTACCTTTCCAAAAGCATCTTCATTATATCGGGACCATGCTTTATGTAAATTCCGCTTTCTTTAGCTGTTTTTTCTGTAAAAGTATCGGCGCCCTTTTCTTTTTTGATACTGTCATATATCATAAAAGGGACCGGTATTGAAGAATGGGTCTTAGTTTCAAGCGGAGTGGGATGATCCGGCATAATAAGTATACGAAACTCATCTTGGCAATTTTTTAAGTATTCAAGACAAGGCTTTAATGCTTTTTCATCTATGATTTCAATGGATTTCACCTTGTTTTCTGCTTCTCCTCTGTGGCCGCATTCGTCGGGAGCCTCAAAATGAAGGTATACTAAATCACAACCGCTTTCAAAAGCGGCTATGGCGGCTGATGCTTTGCCTTCGAAATTTGTATCGAGATATCCTGTAGCGCCTTGGACCGTTGGAACATTCATACCGGCACATTTACCAATTCCTTTAAGCAGGTCTACGGCACTTATGATACAACCGTTGATACCGTATTTGTCTTTAAAGAGTTGCATTTGCGGTCTTGTGCCCTCGCCCCAAAGCCAGATGGAATTTGCCTCGTTGAGACCATTTTCTCTCCTTTTAAGGTTTACAGGATGATTTTTAAGAATATCGTAGCTCTTTTTCATAAGCTCAATAAGACCCTTAGCATTGTCGCTTTTGCTTAAATATTCTCCTATAACTCTGCCGCTTATATCATGAGGTGGAGTCATTTCGCCCAAATCGGTGGTGCCGTTATCCCAAACAAGACAATGGCGATAGCTAACGCCGCTATAGAATTTATAAATATCATTACCCAATTTTTCCTGGATGGTATTAATTATTTCCTTTGCCTCAGTGGTGGAGATATCTCCGGCACAGTAGTCCACCATAGTTTTGTTCTCAAAGTTTTCCTCATCGGAAAGGGTCACGAGGTTGCATCTGAGTGTAACATCGGTGTCCGCCAGGTCGATTCCGATAGAAGCTGCCTCTAAAGGTGAACGACCGGTATAAGAAATTTCGGGATCATAACCTAAAACCGAAAGATTTGCAACGTCACTGCCCGGTTTTAATGTGGGCGCTACTGTGCGACACAGACCGATTACAGATTCTTTTGCAAGTGAATCCATATTGGGTTTATGGGCACATTCCATAGGGGTGTTGTTTTTAAGCGCAGCAAATGGCACATCTGCCATACCATCGCAAAGCAATACCATATATTTCATAAGGAAACATCCTTTCAAACAATTGTTGTAATAAATTATAACAATTTTTCATTGCGATGTAAAGAAATAATTGTAATCTAAATGTTTGCTTTTTTTTGAAAATGTAGTATTATGTTATAAAAGAAATTTTGAGAGGATTTAATCTTTAATGCTGTTATCAAAGCCTGAAATTTTATCCCCTGCGGGTTCGTATGAATCTCTAATTGCAGCAGTCAGAAGCGGAGCCGATGCTGTGTATATTGGTGCAAAGCAGTTTAATGCACGTAGAAATGCGGAAAACTTCAGTAACGAACAACTTAAGTCTGCCATAGAATTTTGCCGTATCAGAGGGGTAAAGGTGTATCTTACACTTAATATTATGCTGAAAAACTCAGAGTTGAAAGAAGCGCTGGGTGTGGTAGAGCACGCCTATAAATGCGGTGTTGACGGTATTATAATCGCCGATTTAGGTCTTGCAAAAATAGTTCATTCTGTATTTCCCAACCTGTCTTTACACGCATCTACTCAAATGACGGTTCACTCTCCGGCGGCGCTTTACGAGCTTAAGAAATTAGGTATATGCAGAGTGGTTGCTGCAAGGGAAATGAATAAAGAGGGACTTATTGAACTTTGCACGGCAGCAAAACAGCTGAATATGGAAGTAGAAGTCTTTGTGCACGGAGCCTTGTGTATGTGCGTATCGGGACAGTGTCTGCTTTCCTCGGTTATAGGTGGGAGAAGCGGAAACCGAGGGTTGTGTGCAGGTCCTTGTCGTCTTCCCTTTAAAGTAGAGGGTGGGACCGGGTATGATCTGAGTCTTAAAGACCTATCTTTGTATGATTATACAAAAGAACTCTGCGAAATGGGAGTTGCCTCCTTTAAAATTGAGGGAAGAATGAAGCGGCCGGAATATATTGCGGCGGCAGTATCAGCTTTTAGAAAATCGGTAGACGAAGGGGTCCGGGACTATACTTTATCAAATGTGCTTAAAAATGTTTTTTCTCGCTCAGGGTTTACGGCCGGTTATTATGAGTCCTTGCTGGGTAAAGAAATGTTCGGCGTTCGTACCGATGAGGATGTCGCTTCTTCGAAAGACACATATTCGTACATACATAATTTATATCGTTCGCAACGACAGAGTGTGGGGATAAGTCTTAGCGCCACTGTGAAAACAGGAGAAAAAATAAAAATAGAAGTAGATGACGGAATAAATAAAGTGTCGGTTTACGGTGATATTCCACAACCTGCTAAAACTAAAGAATTGACAAAAGAAGATATCTTATTTTTGCTCTCAAAGTTGGGAGGTACACCTTATTATGCACAAAACGTAAATATTATGCTTGATACAGGATTATTTGTTCCGACAAGTCAAATAAATGCCTTAAGGCGTCAGTGTACAGATGAACTTGATTTGTTAAGAGCCAAAGCACCTGAAATAATTAAAAGGGAGTATAGTTTTTTTGCAAAGCAGAAAAACGTTAAAGAAAAAACAAAGCTATATATTCGTATAGCAGACTCATCACAAATACCTGAAAATATATCGGATATTGATTGCATTATAGCACCTATGAAAATTGCTCATAATATAGATATTCCGCAAGGTATAGAGGCGGCAGTAGAGCTGCCACGATGGATAGATTCGGAGGATGCTATTTGTAATAGCTTGACGAAATTAAAGATAAAAGGCTTTAAGAAAGCGTATTGTTCTAATATTTCCGCCATAAATTTAGCTAAAAAATTGGGTTATGAAATTATAGGTGGTATAGGTCTTAATGTCTGTAACGACGCTAATGCCGAGATTTTAGGTGAGATGGGAGTCGGTGAAGTCACCTTGTCGGCAGAAATCAGTATGAAAGACGCCGTAAATTTCAAAACGAGTCTGAATAAGGGGCTTTTTGCCTACGGCAGAATCCCTCTAATGGTTTTGAAAAATTGTCCTTTGAAAAACGGCAGAGGTTGTAAAGAGTGTGATGGAGTTGGATATA
>JAGAZW010000151.1 GCA_017939855.1 Clostridia bacterium
CCTTAAACTGATAGTTATAAAAAATTAATTATTTAATAAATCCGCCAACTTCTGAAGTCTTGGATCGATTTCTTTATGGTCACAATCACAGTCGCCCTCATTCAGATCCTTTCCGCACAAATAACATATCCCTTTGCATGTCTCAGAACAAAGGTGCTTTGTAGGAAGGTCTAAGATAACCTCGGAAAATATGAGTTCGTCCACATCTAATCTCATATCGGGTACTATAATTATGGTATCACTGTCTTCCCCCTCAATAGAGGTAGCAAGTGACTTGTTAAAAGTAACATTATGCAAACAAGCGGTTTCCTTACCGCATCGGTCACAAGGCGCCACATACTCGAAACTGATTTCAAGGTTAAGCGATACTACACTCGCTCTATTGAATATCGAGCCTTTGGCAGTTACGGGCTTTTTGAGCGGAAATAAACCCATAAACTCCTCATTGCTCATATCAAGACAGCAATTAACGGGAAGTTGTTTACCTTCTGTAGCAAAAACGCTTTTTAGTTCGAGAATCATATACACACCTCTAGCAATATGCCACAATGTCACAAGGATAATTATATTAAAATGATTATAGTTTGTCAAGTTTAAATTTAACAAAAACTACACATTTTATATTCTTTATTTTCCACTTGAAATACGCAATATAAGTCCGTTTTTACTCTTAGAATGATAAACTGTTTTTAAATTGTGCTTTTTTACAGCATATATATTCCAGATTCCTTTATTATCGATAAGCTGTTTTTGAGCTTTATTCAAATCTTCGGCAGAAGAAAACTTAATTTCTACCTCACCGTCCGCAAAATTGCGTGATATAATGTCGGTAACGGTCTTATAATTATATACATCAACATAAAGGCCATTATACACGTAATAGTTATATGTAGTCGAATCGCACCCTAGCTTTTCGAACGAAGGACTGAAAATGTGGGTCATTTCCAACTCCTTTTCGGTTACAAGAAAATAGGTGTGGCGAAGGACCTGACTTGAGTCTTCATTAACAGGATCGTCCCAGGTAGTATCGATATAGTAATATTCTCCGCTTACCTTAACATAATTCCATTGGTGACCGACATCTGAACCGCCAATGGTGTATCCTGAGACTCTACCCGATTCAATGTCCAAATCATTTAACAGATATTGAAACGCAGCAGCATATCCTGTACATATCGCTTTTCCGTTTACAAGGCAGCCGTACACACTGGCACTCTCATACACATTATCAGAAAGCATTTTGCCTGAGCCGTCATTTTCTTCGGCACTTGAGCTATCGTACACCGTGTTATTGACAATATAATCATGAACATACAAAACCTTTTCATAGTCAGAGGCAGTTTTATTTATACCCGAAAGTATATTTCCCTTAATGTTATTCAAAGCTTTTTGAGCAGCTTCAATGTCATCTTCTGACATGTAATATTCAGGAGTGAAGGTTATGGTAATGTCTTTATTTTTCACAGAAGAACTGTATTTGCTTCCACGTGTTACCCAGAAAAATTCGGGGTGGTCCGAAAGCACTTTGGCATAGGTGTCAAAAATTTCTGATGAACAGTCGTATTCGATTACTATTTTCTTTTCCCTGTTCTTTATACCCTTTTCTAACACTTCATAAAGGGATTCGTCTACATTTTTCCCGTCGTATGAATCTGTTGTATTTATACGGCTGATTTTATCCTTGTACTGCTTATAATATTCTTCGGCTTTTTTACCGTCAATATAGTCGCCGATAAAATATATTCCGACAAACGTGACAACCGCTATAAGTACACCCAATAAAAACTTTTTCA
>JAGAZW010000152.1 GCA_017939855.1 Clostridia bacterium
CAGGATGATGTCCTTTTTTATTAATTTTTTGTTGGGATAGCTGTAAAAGTTTTTTCGGACAAGCATCTATACAAAGTCCGCAACCTTTACAACTGTCGGTTTTAAAGGTTAATTTAGCCATATTCATTCTCCTTGTAATAAATTTATAAAGTTATTTGATTGCTTTGTAGTGTCATAGCAAACACGTTTTCAATTACACCGTCGAGCTCCCTATGCAAAGATTGTTTAACACAGGTGCATTTTATTGGAAGGCGGGACAACTGTGATACTTGTTGTGCATATAAAACTGAATCAATTACATCCTCACATCTAGTCTCAATTCCCAAATTAGAGTTATTAACAATAGCAGTAAACTTAATACCGGAAGCCACCTCTATCTCTCTCATAACCTCAAGAGTCGTCTCGGCATCAGGAGTTAAGGGGCGATATTTGTTTATTACCATCAGCATCTCGTAGTCGTCTTCTTCCAATATTTTGGGCGCTATTCTTCCAAGTGCCAGTGCACCCCTGTCATCACCACCGATATCAAGAATATATTTTATATCCTTTAAATCGGTTATCGAATATATCTCAGGTGGAAGAGCTGGTATATCAACATTACTGTTTGCATACTCAGAACTGATAAGCTTTATACCATTTCTTTCAAAGTCCTTACGGCTGTCCTTAGTGCGAAAATAGGGATTAACTATATCCAGATCGGCAACCGTAACATTATTATACTTCTTTTTTAAATCAAATGCCATATTAACCGCAACATTTGTTTTACCGCTACCGTAATGGCCGCAAAGAAGTGTTAAACGCTTATATTGCATAAAAACAATCCTTAAAGTTTATTGCGCTGAATTTTACCGCTTACAGTCTTAGGAAGGCTGTCCTTAAAGACAACAATCCTTGGATACTTGTATGGGGCGGTATGTTTTTTTACATAATCCTGGATTTCTTTTTTAAGTTCCTCGGTGCCTTCTGCTCCGTTTACAAGTACAATACTTGCTTTTACAACCTGACCTCTAACCTCGTCAGGAGCCGCAGAAACACCACATTCAAGAACATAAGGAAGCTCCATAATTACACTTTCAATTTCAAAAGGACCTATACGGTATCCCGACGATTTAATAACGTCGTCTACACGACCCACATACCAATAGAATCCATCCTCATCACGCCAAGCAGTATCGCCTGTATGATAAAACCCATCACGCCAGGTTTCGTTGGTCTTTTCTTCATCGCCATAATAACAGGTAGCAAGACCGCAGGGCATAGAGTCTTTGATATTGATAACAATTTCACCTGTTTCACCTACTGCTACACTATTGCCGTCAGCATCGACAATATCAACATCATATATAGGTGCAGGTTTGCCCATAGAACCGATTTTATGTGAAGCACCGGTCATATTTCCGATTATCATCGTACTCTCAGTCTGACCGAAACCTTCTAAAATCTGAAGGCCTGTTATCTTCTCAAATTGTCTATAAACCTCGGGGTTAAGAGCTTCTCCTGCTGTTGTCATATGCTTAATTGAGGAAAGATCATATTTTGAAATGTCCTGCTTTATAAGCATACGAAGCATCGTAGGAGGTGCACAGAAGGTTGTTATCTGATGTTTAGCAAACATAGGAAGTATCTCTGCCGCATCAAAGCGATCAAAATCGTAAACAAAGATTGCCGCCTCCGCAAGCCACTGACCGTAGAGTTTACCCCACATAGCCTTTGCCCATCCGGTATCGGAAATTGTAAAGTGTAGTCCGTCCGGATCTACATTATGCCAATATTTAGCTGTATGAAAATGACCTAATGGATATTTATAATTATGTGTTGCTATTTTAGGATAGCCGGATGTACCGGAAGTAAAGTACATCAACATTAAATCGTCTCCACACGGAGAATCTTCAGTACGGGCAAACCGTGTACTGTAAAGGGTATATTCCTCATCAAAGTTTCTCCAACCATCACGAAGTCCATTAACAATAATTTTATGCTGTAGTTGAGGACATTTTTCTGCAGCGATATCAACTTGATTTGCGGTATCACCGTCCGCAGTACAGACAATTGCACTCACACCGGCAGAATTGAAACGATATTCAAAATCGTGATCGAGAAGCTGATTTGTTGCAGGAATTGCAATCGCTCCTAGTTTATTAAGAGCAATCATACAGAACCAAAACTGATAATGACGTTTAAGCACGAGCATTACCCTATCGCCTTTTTTGATGCCTAAGGATTTAAAATAATTAGCGCATTGATTTGAAGCCTTTTTAATATCCTTAAATGTGAAGTTGCGTTCAACACCTTCACGGGAAATATGCAACAATGCTCTCTTTTCAGGTTCTCTGTCCGCCAAAGCATCTACAAGGTCAAAAGCAAAATTAAATTTATCGGTATTTTTAAATTTGATGGAGGTAGGGGTTCCCTTCTCGTTTTCTTCTATATCAATGTATTTATGATAAATACGTTCCTTCTTATCCTCTTTGCGTATTGGTTTTTCAGATGTGATAGCCTTAACAGGTGCAAGTTCCGGAATAGGCTCTCCCGAAGGATTAAGTACAATTGCATAAAAGCGACAATCCTTACCGCCAGTAGCAATCATACCGTGAGGGGTATTACTGTCATAATATATGGTGTCGCCGGGGCCTAAAATCTCCCTATGTTCGCCTATTTGTACCAAAAGAGAACCTTCAATTACAATATCAAATTCCTGACCGTCATGGGTAGTTAGCTCAATATCTTTTTTTTCTGCCTCTGAATCATAGGCAATATTTACATATAATGGCTCTGCTATTCTATTTTGAAAAGCATAAGCGAGATTATAATATGTCATGCCATGTGCTTGACCTATTTTCTGACCGTTGCCGCCCTTTGTAATGGCAAAAGATTTAAGGGTGGGACTGTAACCCTCAATTATGTCAGTCACGTTAACATTAAGTGCCAAAGCACAACGATAAATAAAGGCAAAGTTGAGGTCGCTATTGCCGGCTTCACAACTTTTATATTCGGTAACGCTAACACCTGTTTTATCCGCCATATATTCTTCGGTAAGGTTTTCAATCTCACGAAGCTCACGGATACGACCGGCCATTTCCTTAATTTTGAAATCCAGACCTGTCATCTGTTCCATAAATTTTTTCCTCCGTTTTGCGGGACGAAAAAGCACCCGTCCCAAAGTTATGACTTTGAGACGAGTGCCGTTAAAATCAACACCCGCGGTACCACTCAAATTGCAGTTTAAAACCGCCACTCTCGGAATCTATCAATTCCTATGCCTTTACGCAGCAATCACGGGAAGGTTCTACCGGCAAAACGCTTTCTTCCTTCCGGCTCTAAAGCTACAAACACTTAATACCCTCCGGCAACTCACAGCAACCGTTACCTCTCTGATGGAGCGTTAAAAAGCGTACTCTTCGTCATCGCCTTTAAATATTTACGTTTATTTTATCACAACTTTGTTACAATGTCAACACTTTAGCAAACTTTATTAAAGTTTATTGCGCTGTATTTTACCGCTTATAGTCTTTGGAAGTTCGTCTTTGAAAACCACAACTCTAGGGTATTTATAAGGTGCCGTATGAGTCTTGACATAATTCTGAATTTCTTTTTTAAGTTCTTCGGTGCCTTCGGTTCCCTTTGTAAGCACAATACTTGCCTTTACAACCTGACCTCTAACCTCATCAGGAGCCGCTGATACACCGCATTCAAGAACATAAGGAAGTTCCATAATTACACTTTCAATTTCAA
>JAGAZW010000153.1 GCA_017939855.1 Clostridia bacterium
GCAAGGTTACGCTTATGGTTACTCATATCAGAAAGCAAATCATCAATAATTATATTAGATTTAACAAAGTACGGATAATCGATAACGCTTGATAAGACTACATTGTGTCCCGATTTTAAATATGACTTTATAAATTTCCTGATTTGCAGAATACCTTTAACATTTCCCCTACGGTCTACAACCGGTATTCTGGAATGTCGGGTCGTTTTTATTATCTCAAGAATTTCTGATGTTTTCATACTGGTTTGAATTTTTAGCACATCATCCCAAGCAGTTAAAATTTGATCAACCGTTGCATTGGAAAAATGAAGTGCCGATTTAACCAGTTTCCCCTTTTCCTCATCAAAATCATCTTCGTCAGAAATATTCTCAACAATATCATGCAATTCATCAACTGTCACTGTAACATCTGACTGTGAAATCGATTTAAAGGGCTTTGAGACGGCTCGTGAAAGAGCAGTAAAAAATATCGAAAAAGGTTTTAAAAACTTCATTAAAACCAAAAGTATTCCCGCTGCATATAGAGCAAATTTTTCATTACAAGAACGGGCAAAACACTTTGGCAACATTTCGCCAAATATAAAGATAATAATCGTAGTTGCAACGGTTGCAATAGAAATTGCGGTTGCGCTGTTTTTCCATATGTCATTTACAATCACTACAGTAAGTGTTGCGCAACCAATATTCACAATATTATTTCCAATAAGGAGTACAGATAGTGCCTCGTCAAAATTATCAAGGATAGAGAGGACACGATCGGCCGCCTTGCTGCCTTTTGCAGACATACTCATTATGTGAATACGGTTTACGGATGCAAGAGAAATTTCAGTACCTGAAAAATAAGCACTGGAAACGAGCAACGCCAGATAGAGTATAATACTCCCCGGGTCGTCCATTCAATACCAACTCCTTATGGCTTAAAAATATATCGATGGCAATATTATAACACCATTTTACTAATATTTCAAGTATTACCGTTAATAATACTCTTGGTGATTTTATGATTTCAATAATTATAAGAACAGTTTTTCTCTATATTGTCGTAACATTTGCAATTCGCATAATGGGCAAAAGACAGATTGGGGATATGCAGCCAAATGAACTTGTGATAACACTCTTGATTTCGGAAATTGCCGCCATACCTTTACAAGACGCTAATCAACCATTAAGTGTGGGTATCGCTGCGATTTTGGTCCTGATAGTATTGGAAATACTTGTGTCAATATTTGCATTAAAAAGTTTTTTTATACGCAAACTTCTCAGTGGAAGGTCAATTGTCATTATTAAAAACGGCGTTTTAGACCAAAAGGCCATGCGGGATGTTAGAATGACAGTGCTCGATCTGGTAGAACTACTCAGAGGTCAGGAAGTTTTTGATATTTCAGAAGTTGACTTCGCAGTTTTAGAGGTAAACGGCGGTTTAAGTGTATTGCCTAAAGACCCGTATAAAAATGTGACCTTAAAAGACCTTGACATAAAGGCGAAAAAGTCGGGACTCCCCTTACCTGTTATATCTGACGGGAAAATAATTGAGCAATCATTAAAGGCTTTAAATTATAAAAAATCAGATTTATTGAAAATTCTAAAAAACAATTCCCTTGAGGAAGAAAACGTCTTTTTAATGACACTGGACAGTTACAAAAATTTCAACATCATAAGAAAGAGTGCAAATAAATGAAAAGACTTATCCCGAGCTCAATAATAGCCGTTTTGATAATTGTTGGGTGCATAATCGGTCATTATATCGCAGAAAAAGAGTGCGCGGCGGCACGAAAACAACTTAAAGAGTGCAAAGAAGCATTTATTAACGGGGACTATACAACCGCCACCGAGATAGCAATCGAAATGAAAAATAATTGGGAAGAAAGTGAAGAAAAGTTAGCGATATTTGTAAATCATTCGTTTTTAGATCAAATTTCTGAAAATTTAGCGGAACTTCCATACTATTTAAACGAACAAAATCATAGTTACGGCTTATCTAAAATTTCGGGCACCGAAAAGATACTTAAGCACATCGAAGAGCATCAAAGTCTTGTGCCCGAAAGTTTCTACTGATGAATAAAAACTCTTATATATAAATATATATGTGCAATATGAGATTGACAAAAATTTCTTTTGGTGATATAATTCTTTTGTAAACAAACTGTCTTGAAAGACAGTAAAAAGGAGTATTTCGTTATGAAAAACTTAAAGAAAATTTTGTCAGTTGTTTTAGCACTTTCCCTTCTGTTCTGCTTTGCAGGTTGCGGTAAATCGGAAAAGAAACTTATTATCGCAACAAACGCAGAATTCGAACCCTTTGAAAGCCTCGATTCCGATAACAATCCTGTTGGCTTTGACATCGATTTAATGAATGCGATCGGTAAAAAATTAGGCTATGAAATTCAATACGATAATATGGAATTCGACGGTGTTGTAGCAGCTGTAAACAGTGGTTCCTGCGATGCTGCTATTTCAGGTCTTACCATCAACGCTAAGAGAAAGAAATCCGTAAACTTCTCTGATGCTTATTACAGCGGTGCCGCACAAATTCTTATTGTAGCAGCCGACGATTCATATTATACCGGCACGACCAAAGCCGACCTCGACAAGCAACTCGAAAATCAGGCAGTTGGCGTTTGCTCCGGTTATACCGGTCAGTCATATGCCAAAGGCGATAAAGAATGGGGCTTCGAAGGTATCAAAGGTGCAGAAGTTAAGATTTATGAAAATGTAAGTCTTGCTATTGCGGATATCAAGAACGGCACCATCAATGCAATTATTATGGATGAC
>JAGAZW010000154.1 GCA_017939855.1 Clostridia bacterium
CGGTCGGAATCGAACCAACGACACGGGGATTTTCAGTCCCCTGCTCTACCGACTGAGCTACAGAGGCAAATGGCGACCTGGATGGGGCTCGAACCCACGACCTCTAGCGTGACAGGCTAGCGTTCTAACCAACTGAACTACCAGGCCAAAAATGGTGGGAACAATAGGGCTCGAACCTATGACCCTCTGCTTGTAAGGCAGATGCTCTCCCAGCTGAGCTATGCTCCCACACTTAGCGCTGGTTCGCTTTCGTAACTCACCGGCGACAAACAATATATTATCACAGTCGGATATAAATGTCAAGAACTTTTTTAAACTTTTTTAAAAATTTAGCCTTATTCTTCTGCTAATGAAAGCAATTCTGATTTTGTGAAGACGTATTTTTTATTACAGAACTGACATACAAGTTTCGTTTCATCTGATTCTTCGGCGAGATTCACAAGCTCTTCTTTACCCAAAGACTTTAACGCTTTTTCGTATCTTTCTGTTGAACAACTGCATTTATATTCTGCATTATAGGTGTCTAAAACCTCGACTTCGAAGCCTTCAAGGGCAATTCTTACGATATCCTCAATATCCATACCCGAATCTAAAAGCTCGGTTACCGATTTCATTTTGCGGATGTTGTTTTCAAGACGTGTAATTATGGTGTCATCGTTTTCTGCCGAGGGAAGTAATTGAATTATATATCCGCCGCTTTTTCTGACACTCAAATCGGGATTTACAAGAACTCCCAAGGCGCAGACAGTCGGTATTTGTTCACTTATTGCATAATATGCGGCGATGTCTTCGGCAATTTCGCCTGAAGATATCGGAACAAATCCGTTATATGGCTCTTTAAGACCTAAGTCCTTGATAACATAAAGAGTACCCTCCGTTCCGACTGCCCCACAGACATCTAGCTTTCCATTCGGCTTTAGCGGGATTTCTACACGGGGGTTTACAATATAACCCCTAACATTTCCGCATGAATCGGATACTGCAATAACAGAACTGGAAGGTCCTTTGCCGTCAATCTTGACTGTTATGGTATTATCCTTGCCTTTGAGCATATCACCCATCATTGAGGTAGCGGTAAGCAGTCTGCCGAGTGCGGCAGTGCAAACAGCGGAGGTTTGATGGAGCTTTTCGGCTTTTGAAACTATATCGGTACTGTCAAGCGCAGTCGCCATAATGAGACCGTCACTTGTTATACATCTTATTAATTTCCCCATTAAATTATACCTTTCGTGTTACATAAAAAATGCGTTGAGTGTCCCGGTTAGGCTTATCGTAGGTCATTTCGGCGAATATTGCTTCTACTTTAAGCGATGCTTTTTCTAAAGCGGTATTTATTTCATCTATGGTGTATGCTCTTTCGATTATATAGTCGGTTTTTCTTTGGTAGATATCATTATCAATTTCTTTGAAAAAATCGAGGGTGATATTTACGCACATATCCTCCTTTGAAAATGTGTTTTGCCACACGCAGCACAAATTATCTTCTTCTAAAAAGAATGTATTGTCGCCTAAAATAAATTCATGCTTATATGGGGTATTAAGGTCAAAAATAAAGAGCTTACCCGTTTCAAGAAAGAGCGAAACCCTAGAGAAAACCGCAGACAATTCGTCATAGTCAATAATATGGTTGAGGCTGTCCTGACAGCAGATGACGCCGTCGACTGTGCCGTAAAGATCAAGCTCGGCGGCATTTTGGCAAAGATATAACACGTCAAGTCCCAATTTTTCGGACTTATCAGAGGCGATACCCAGCATTTCGGGGGAAATATCCACGCCGATAACCGAAAATCCTCGCTTTGCGAATTCGTTTGAAAAGCCACCCGTTCCACAAGCCAAATCTAAGAGCAGGGTAGGGTTGCTTTGAAATCTTTCGAATATTGAAAGTATATACTCACAACGGGCTTGGTAGTCGACATCGCTTGTTAAAATATCATAGTAGGATGCAAATTCTTCGTACATAATTAATCTATTTTTTCGAGTGCATTTTTGGTAGCCTGTGTCATTGTGCGGTTAACACGGCTGACTGTAGCGGTACTCGCACCGGTTGAATTTACTATCTCGCTATAAACCTTTCCTTCTTTTAAAAGCTTTGCGACTGCAAATCTTTGGGCTATTGTCTGAAGCTCCTTAGGTGTACACAAATCCGAAAAGAAACCCATGCAATCTTCCGGGCTTTCAAGTGTCAGAACTCCCTTAAAAAAAAGTTCAAGAAAATCATCTTTTGACATAATGATACCTCACTATATATACTTATGACTGCAACAATTTTAACACAATAAAGCGTTAAAGTCAAACCGTTACTTTTCGGAAAATTTTTCTTTATAGTTTTCTATGGCGTTCTTAATGATTTCTATTGCTGCTGCCCTATTGAGAACATCGTCAACTGCGGTAGCTTTATGTTCAAGAGTCTTATAAACCTCGAAAAAATGACGCATTTCATCAAAGATATGTTTAGGGAGTCGGTCGATATCGGTATAAGAATTATATGTGGGGTCACTGAAAGGAATAGCAATGACCTTTTCATCGTTTCTGCCGTTGTCTATCATTTTTATAACGCCGATGGGATATGCACGTACAAGTGTGAGAGGCTCTAAATGCTCCGAACAAAGCAAAAGAACGTCCAGAGGGTCTTCGTCATCGCCGTAGGTCCGAGGTATGAATCCGTAATTTGCGGGGTAGTGAGTTGAAGTGTGAAGAATGCGGTCAAGGATTATATATCCAGTTTCTTTATCCAATTCATACTTCTTTTTGCTTCCTTTTGAAATTTCAATGACGCATATAAAGTCTTCGGGATTTATTCTGCTTGAAGAAATGTCATGCCATATGTTTGCCATAATAACACCCTACCTGTTAGTTTTATAATTTAGTTATAATGCGAAGTCATTAATTATAATATAACCTCAAAGCGTCAATAATGCAAGAAAAAGCTTTTTATTTACAACTTAAGGCGTATGATTTTTTAAGCAAATTATTAGGGATTTACATACAAATACTTACGGTGGATAATAGGTGCATAACCAAACAAAAAGGTTACGTTTGAGAGAAACGAAACAAGTCAAAATAGTTCAAAAGCAAGTCAAAATTATACTTTTAAAAAGTATAAAAATATGGTATTCTCACAGAGGAAAGATTTATTCCGAGAAATAAACAAAAATTATAGAATATTGGTGATTTTATTATGCGAAAAATGGTACCTGAAATTTCGAGAATTTCCCCATTTGAAGGTGATGACATAATTCAGATTTTTGCGGAGAATGCCGATGAAAACACCGAGCTTTATGTCTGGTATAATCCGAAAGAGCGAATTAAGCACGAGGAAAACCATGTTAGTGAAACGGGCTTTATAATGCAAATGTCTGATGAATACAAGAGAAATTTTGCTAAAAGCCTTTCGGTTAGCTGCGAAAATATAGACAATCTCTTAAACGACCTTCCTAAAACTCCCCCGGAAGATTCTATAATTCTAAGACCCGATGAGGTGGTAGATAGAGTTCTTTATTTTGGGGAGCAAACGTCTCCTGACTTTAAAGAAGGAAGATACAGAAAAAGAGCTGCAGATGGTGTAAGTGTTATGTGGCTTAAAAACGAAGCCGGCTTTTCTAAGCCCATGATTGCAAACCGTCCTGAAATTTGGAATCAATCCCTTAGGGAAGTGTGTCCGGGTGCTAGAGTTTCCTTCTATGGTATAAATTTCGGATTGCCTATTAAGTTTACCGATGGTACACATTTTTCTAAGTTAGGTGTTGCAAAGAATACTAAAACCGGTGAAATGTTCAGCTTAGAAGGACTTGAAGAACCAAGTTATCAGTCTGATGTTCAGCAGCATATCGCTGAATACAAAATTCCGGACGATATACCTGCGGGTGAATATAATGTCTATGTTCATACGGGGAAATGCGGTAGATTTGGCTGGAGTGAGCCGGCAAAACTAACCATTAAGGCAGATTATTCTTTAAATGAATATTTCCGCAATAAATGGAGTCGTCAGGCAGGTTCCATATTAAATCTTCCAAAATGTGAAGTTATATCCATTAAAGCTGACGATGTTACCCCCTTTGCCGATTACACAGATGAAATTCAAAATGCGATAGATAAACTCTATTCTCTCGGTGGCGGTATTGTTATGCTTTCATCGGGTACATTCCCAATATCCGAAACCTTGAAAGTGAAAAAAGATGTAGTTCTTTTAGGCTCGGGGCTTGGCACCGTTTTAAAAGCAAGTGAATCGACAGGGCTCAAACAAAATTGGGACGATGTTATCTTTGCTAAACTGAAAAAAGACGCTAAAGGTTGGGCAAACGACTGGTTAGGATACATAAAAGAGCACGATGAAGGTGCTGTTATACGACTACTTGACGGAGCAGGTGTAGAAAACCTTAAAATCGAGTTGGGTAATGGTGCCAATATCGGAATTTTTGTTTCTGACGATAAAAGCGAGAATGCAAGCAATGTTTTTGTAAATAGCATTACCGTAGACAGCGCGGGGCTTTCCGATTTGGAAAGAAACGGATACAACATGGTTATGAATGCCGGATTCCTCTCCGGAGCAGAAGTCGAGAATTTAACAATATTTAACTGCTCTTTCACCGCTACAATGCCAATGTGCATTCTTCCGGCAAGAAATAACTATGTAAAAGTTGTAAACAATAATCTCTTCCATCGTCCTCGCCAGATTCATGAATCCGAATTTTATGGACTGCGCAACAGCGTTATTATGAATAACCTTTTTGACGGAGGCAGACGTTCGCTTGTTTGTATGCAAGGATTTTCTAATAACTGGGTTTATCAGAATAGATCAATAGATGTAAACCGTGCGCATTGTGCATTGGAAGCTTATATGTCAGAGCATGGTAAGGGTTGCTGGTATGGCAAGGGTGCAACCTGCCACGAGGAATATATTGATGTCCCTGAAAGCTATGAAAAGGTTATGGTCTACACAACAAATGTTCCCTTTGAAATTGCTCGAGAGGAATCGCATTATTTCCTCTTTGTTTTAAATGGAAGAGGTTTTGGTCAGTACAGAGAGGTTTTAGATATCAAGGAAATTGATGGTGGCTGCAGACTTTATCTTGATAAAAAGTGGGACGTTGTGCCGGATAGTGAAACGGCATTTACCTTGACCACAGGTACACACAATAATCTTTGGGTGCAGAACAACAATACACTTTCCAACGGCCATAGCCAATTTATTTGGGGTAGCGGCTTCAACAATGTAATTACCGGTCATGCTTGTGACCTTGCTGCAGGAATGAAGTTCTATTCTTATCACGGACCTTGTCATCGAGGTAAACCCGGCGTTTGCACTTCAGTTTGTGCTTTCAATATAATTACTCATTGTCAGACACGTTCTTCGGGCGTTGGTATAACATTTATTTCAGGAGATATTGATGCTACCAATCCAGTTTGGGATGACCTTGCTCCTACAAAAGGCATATTTGGTAATGCTATTAAAGGAAATGTTTTTGATGGCACTCAGGGGCATACATATGTTAAGAATCTTCTTACCTGGCGTGATGAAGGCAGTAAAGCAGGCGTAGAAGTAGCAGGAGGCTTTAACCGCATTGTTGCCAATAGAATGTTAGGTTATGAAAGTGCTGCTGCTTTGTTAAACGATTGCTTTGGAAATTGCTTTGCAAAGAATATCACTTTAGGAGAAAACAAGAAGATAACGGGCAAAGGTCAACCTTGTGGAATCAATAGATTTATACAGGACTAATAAGTGTTAATAGTCTACAATTTCAAGTAATAGTTTTTAGGATACAATTAAATTTTTAACAATTTATTTTATAAGAAGGAAAAAAGAAAATGGTAAAAATAGGAACATGTGTAATTTTTGATGACATCAATACAATCGAAAAGAAATTCATTACACTAAATGAAAACAAATTTGATAATTGTCAGCTTATGTGTTGGAAGATGGAGCTTTTAACACAAGAGAGCGCCGATTTGATAAAAGATTTATGCAATAAATACGGCGTAACTATTTCTGCTGTATGGTGCGGTTGGGAAGGACCAGCTATATGGAACTTCTATGAGGGTCAGACAACATTAGGTCTCGTTCCTGTGGAATATCGCTGGGCAAGAGTAAAGAATTTATGTCTGGGTTCAGACTTCGCTGAAATGCTGGGAGTTACCGACATAATAACCCATATGGGCTTCATTCCCGAAAACCCTAATGATTCTAATTTCCGTCCCTTCTGTGATGCCGTTCGCTATGTTGCACAATATTGTAAGAAAAAGGAGCAGTATTTACTTTTTGAAACTGGTCAGGAAACACCCACAACACTCCTTCGTTGTTTCGATGAGGTAGGAGAAGACAATCTGGGTATTAACCTCGATACGGCAAACTGTATCCTTTATGGCAGAGCAAATCCTGTTGACGCATTAGGAATTTTCGGCAAGTATGTTCGCAATCTTCATGCCAAAGACGGACTTTATCCTGTTAACGGACGAGAATTGGGTAAGCATACTCCCATAGGAGAGGGTAAGGTTGATTTTGATTCAATTATTCGGATGCTTCACGAGATGGATTATAATTCCTATATTACCATTGAGCGTGAAATTGAGGGCGAACAACAGCTGATTGATATTTTAAATGCTAGAGTTTTACTTGAAGGCTATATAGAAAAGTATTATAAGGATTAATCTTGAGGGTTTTCTTCAGAGCTTTTAAAACAGCAACTTTCAACTCTTGAGAATTATATAACACAGTAAAAAAATCAGGCGAGGAATATCTTGTGAAATAGTATAATGATGGTAGACACTAAAAAAACAGTGTCTACCATCATTTTATATGCTAACATAAAATAAAGGAGTTGAAACAAATGGGAAGACCAAAAGGCGGAACAAACATAACACATAGCAAAGAAGAAAAATTATCACTAGTAAAAAGGGTTTTAAACGGTGAAACTACGGTAGCGTTAGGCAGAGAAAAAGGTATTGACCGTTCGCAAATATCGAAATGGACAAAGCAATATTTAGAATGTGGAGAAGAAGCGCTTGTTAACAAGCGAAAACCCGGCAATCCTTTAGCTAAATATCACAACCGAAAAGAATTGACACCAATGGAACAATTAGAGTATAAAGTTGCTTTGTTGGAACGTGAACTTTTAAAGAAAGATGCCGAGGTTGTACGCCTAAAAAAATCAATAGAACTCGAAAGGGGCGATGCCAAAAGAAAGTAATACAAGCGATATATGCTCAAATAGAAATAATGAGTGAAAACCACTCAATCAAAGAGCTTTGTGCTATTTATGAGGTTTCAAGGTCGGGATATTACAAATGGTTAAATAGGAAAGGTCTGTTGAATTCTTACGAGAAAGCACAACAAGAATTAGATTACTATGTTTTAGATATACATTCGCATTATCCATCACAAGGATATCGGAGTATTGCAGATACTTTGTTAAATATGTATGGTTGGGTTGTTTCAGATATATCGGTTTGGAAATCTATGAAAAGGCTTGGAATAAAGGGATTTGTGCGTCAAAAACAAAAAGATTCTACACCTACAGGTGTAGAACATGAACGATTTCCAAATATACTTAATAGACAATTTTATGCAGACAAGCCCTTAAAAAAGCTTGTAACTGATGTTACTTACATCAAACACAAAAATCAGTGGTATTACCTCGCTTGTTATCTGGATTTATACAACAATGAAATTGTAGATTGGGAATTAAGTAATACCTTTGATAATTTCCTTGTTATGAAACCAGCAAAAAGAATACTTGAAAAAGCAATGAGCACCAGTTCCCAAATCCTTTTGCACAGCGACCAGGGAGTCCAGTACTCATCAGCAGGCTATTCAAACCTACTTAAATCATACAACGCAATACAAAGTATGTCAAGAGCCGGAACACCGAGAGATAACGCAGTAATTGAATCTTTCTTCGGTAGATTCAAAGATGTTATGTCATCACACTTCCAATATTGGAAGTGTGATGACATACACAAAGTGGTTTCAGATACCGTTTATTACTTTAACTACATTAAACCGTTAAGAAAACTAAATAAAAAACCACCTGTTCGATATAGAATCGAACA
>JAGAZW010000155.1 GCA_017939855.1 Clostridia bacterium
AGGTTGCCGCAGCGGCGGCAGCGACATCTTCTGCCGTAACAGGATTGATTTTAGGAGTCCCGATCATAAATCAAGCAAGTAAAATGCTAGGTCTTTCGCTTTCTGATTTGCTTTTAAGCGAAATCAGCACTCTCTCCAAAAAAATCAATACCTACACTCCCCCTATAGTCAATATAATTACTATTATTGCCCTTGTGGCATACGGCTTTTCCTTTTTAATATCATTTTTTAAGTATATAGGATTCAGTCTTAATTCAAGTGATGAACAGATGGAAATTCGTTCAGGCCTTTTTGTCAGAAAACATACCGTTTTCAAAAAAAAGAGTGTGAATGACGTCCTTATAGAGCAAACTCCACTAATGAGACTCTTTCATACCTTCTCGCTTTGTGTCAGCGTAGCGGGATACGGCGACGCAAAGAAGGAAAGAGCAATAGTGGTGCCTTGCGGTCAGAAAAGACAGATAAAAACTCTTATGAAGGCATATTTCCCCGATCTTTGTGTTTATAAAACCTGTTTGAAGGCGCCCCGCAACTATCGAAACGGTAGAAGATTCCTTTTTGTGCCAACGCTTCTATCGATTCTGGTGGTCCTGTCGGCCATAATTGAGGGACTGGTATTCCCCGCCTTTATAAGCCTTGTGCTATTTTTGAACTCGATTTTTCTTATAGCTATTGTTTATTATGGCAATCTATGCCTTAAGGATTACAGGACGGCAAGGATTTCCTTTGGCGAAAACATATTTGCGGCGAGTTCTGTTGGACTATCACGCAGAGAGATGTACTGCAAGAGAGAAAAAATTGGGCTATTAAAGATAAGTCGGACGCCGGCAGACCGCAAATACAACACCTGCAAAATAAAGCTTTTTGTCTGCTCGGAAAGCTCCGATAGTATACGAATAAAAAACATAGACTATTTATCTGTGCTTGAAAATATTGAAAAATGTTATGAAATTTATGGTATAACTTCTAAAAACGGTGGCAAACTACCTTCATGATAAAATGTTTCACGTGAAACATCGGGCGAGGGATATAATGGATATACTTGTGAAATGTATATGGGCATTCGTGGTGGGCGGAGCGCTCTGTCTTATTGGTCAGGTGTTGATCGACTATACAAAACTTACTCCCGCAAGAATACTGGTTTCTTATGTCGTTGCCGGCGTGGCACTTACGGGCATTGGTGTCTATGACTATCTGGTCGATTTTGCAGGAGCCGGAGCTACCGTACCACTCACCGGTTTTGGCTACAGTCTTGCAAAAGGCGTAGAAGAAGCCATCGCAAAATATGGGGTTGTGGGAATTTTGAGTGGAGGACTCACAGCCACCGCCGCAGGTATTGCCGCTGCCATATTTTTTGGCTTTATAATGGCGTTGTTTTTCAAGTCCGACGATAAATAATCATAGATTATTTTCCTGTTTACTTTTCGCCCTGCTGCTGATATAATATATTTATCAGTCAGTGGGGCGAATTGTTTCACGTGAAACATCGTTGACTTAATGTATATAT
>JAGAZW010000156.1 GCA_017939855.1 Clostridia bacterium
ACCGCAACGCTCGATTTTTGAATTTTCCCGAAATTTTCTTCGCCGATAAGACCGATTGTGCGTAAAAATCTGTTGTCCATAATTATTTAAGACTTTCTATAAGTTCGGGGATTTTTGCTTCAAAGTTTACACCGTATTTCATATATGGATATTTTTCCTTTGTAAGTCTGATACAAGAAGCGGTGTAATCAGAGGCTATTTGTGCGGCGGAGGCTAATCTCTTTCCTTTTAATATGCCGCTTGTAAGAGCGCTTGAAAAAACGTCGCCCGTACCGTGATAAGCCGCATCAACATAGCTTGAAAAAACATAGGTAACAGTTCCGTTTTCAAGGCAGGCGGCACCGATTTTTTTCTCGTCAAAGTAAACCCCCGTAAGCACTATCTTGCAGCCTTTTTTGCACATATTTTCGAGTCCGTAAAGGATATCTTCGATATATTCCTTTTCATAAGGACCGCATTTATACTCTGTGTCCAACATAAAAGCGGCTTCGGTGATGTTCGGGGTTATAATATCGGCTTCTTCGCACAACGTACGCATTTGCTTAGGAAAATCTTCGCTGAATCCTCCGTAAAGCTTTCCGTGATCAGCCATAACCGGATCAACAACAAAAAGTGCATCCTTATTTTTTATAAGGCGGACCGCTTCTTTAACGAGATTTATTTGCTCTTTAGAGCCTAAATATCCTGAATATACCGCATCAACGGTTATTCCCTCTTTATTCCAATGCTCTGCAACAGGGAGTATATCTTCGGTAAGATCACGAAATGTAAACCCCGAAAAACCGCCGGTATGCGTTGAAAGGACCGCTGTTGGTATAACGGCACACTCAATCCCCACAGCAGAAATAATGGGAAGTGCTACGGTTAAGGAACATTTACCGAAGCAGGAAATATCATGGATGGCAGCAACACGTTTTTGCATATAAGATTACCTCTTGAAAATTATTTTAGTTGAGTATATAATAAATTTGATATTATTAAAATATTCAGAATAGGAGTTTTTTATAAGACCAGATGAAATATGAAATAGACAAAAACGGTAAGCTGCCTATATATTTACAACTATACAATATAATAAAAGGAGATATAGTAAACGGTATATACGAGTATAATTCAAAACTACCGTCGAAAAGATTTTTGTCGGAGGAGCTGCAAATCAGCGTTATAACGGTCGAACATACCTATTCATTGCTCTGTGATGAGGGGTATGTTGATTCTCGTCAGCGCAGTGGATATTACGTTACATATAATTCTGACCAAAGCTTTTCGACTCCTCAAAACATAAAAAAGACCTCTTCGACGTCGGAGCATATAATAGAATTAGACGATACATTTCCTTTCTCGGTTTATGCAAAAACTATGAGAAGAATATTAAGTATTTACGGCAACGATATCTTTACTAAATGCTCCGGCAGCGGAAGTGCGGAGTTGAAAGATGCCCTTATGCAGTATCTGTGGCGAAGTCGTGGTATCAGTGTAAATGAAGAGCAGATAGTTATAGGAGCAGGAGCTGAATATCTGTATGGAATCATTGTTCAGATGCTAGGAAAAAACCGTATATATTCGGCTGAAAATCCCTCGTATGAAAAAATAGAACAGGTATACCGTGCAAACGGGGTGGAAATAGAAATGTTAGAGCTGGGAGCAGACGGGATCGAGAGCTCGGAGCTTTTAAGAACACGAGCCTCTGTCTTGCATATAACACCTTATCGCAGTTACCCTAGCGGAGTTACGGCATCAGCCTCAAAAAAGCAGGAGTATATTCGTTGGCAGAGGGCTAAAGAAGACAGAATTATCGTTGAAGACGATTTTGAGTCGGAGTTTACTCTTTATGCTAAGGCACGGGAAACGGTTTTTTCGATTTCGCACGGAAAAGGCGTGATATATGTAAATACATTCTCAAGAACAATCTCTCCCGCAACCCGAATTGCATATATGATACTGCCTGAAAATATGATTGATATTTATAATGAAACGGTTGGCTTTTATTCCTGTACGGTTCCTTTCTATAATCAGCTCGTTTTGGCGGAATTTATTAAAAACGGGGATTTTGAGCGTTCTATAAACCGAGCAAGAAGAAATTTGAGAAAACATATGGAATAGGAAATGCTCTGCATTTTGCAGAGCATTCAGTCTGTCGAATAACCCCAAACCTCGCTTGAGATTTGGGGTTATGAATTTTAATGTTTCGAAATTATTGTAAAAACTAGTAAATAATTCGTATAGGTGAGAGCTTTTACACCTGTGTATTGCATACTTTTTCAGGTTCATTTCAACAAATTCAAGCCTAACCCAATTAGTAACTTGGGATAAGTTTCTGTGTCGCATGTATCGTAGCCTGTTTGTACGGTATACGCAAAGCATTTCTTATGCTCGACTTTATGAAAAAACATCACTCAAGTTAGTCTCTGTGTATTCTGTCTTTTACTATCATTTTTATCAGTAACTTATTATACTGCAAACGCAGAAAAAGCCCAGCATTATCTGGACTTTTTCGACAGACTAAAAGCAAGGATTATCCAAGAGATAGTCTTGCTTTAGTGGAATTTAAACTTAGATTATTCGGCGTCCGATTCTTCAATCTGTTCAGGGTCTTCTGTTCCAGCGATTTCCTCAGAATTGGCATCCTCCGATAGGTCGCTTTCTTCTTCAGGGAGAGCTGAACGCTTCTTTTTCTTAACAACTATTATTACTACAACCGTTGCAGCAGCTGCAATTATTATGAATGCACCACAACCTATAATAACCCAAAACCAAACAGTTGCTTTACCGTCGGCGTCAAAGAAGAAGTTGCCGTCGTTTCCTTTTAATTCACTGTTATTGACAGTCGAGGTTGATGAATTGTAAACATTGTCATATGTAAGGTCATAATTTATGTTGGGGAACATACTGGAGGTAAGGTAATCTTCGCCTTCTTCGATACCGAGATTGTTAATATCATACATTACCGAACCATCAAGATTGTATAAAATTCCTGTATCTATACTGTATTTTGCGATACGCAAATTATCGAACTCTGCATCGCAACCTGAAGCGCGAGTTTCAATACCTATATTGAAAAAGTAATCGGGCATAACAGCATTAGGCTCTTGAATTACCATCTTAGCTTCAAACACACGTACGCTCCAACCGTCCTCGCCGTCTGCAATAATATCAAAAGCTTTAGCATTGCCGCCGTCAGCTATACGGTAGCGATCATACTCAGTACCGTCGGTGTTTTTGTAACAAATTTGCTCAAGTACAGCTTGGAAATTTCCGTCATCTCCACGCCAATCACAAACGAGAGCAATGAGGTCCCCCGCTTTAACACGGTTTTCTACAAAGGGAATACTTCTAAGACCACCCCACTGAATATCGGTAATGAACTTACCATAGTGGTTACCATTGCTATCCTGAGAAATTTGAACCTGCGATGTCGGTTCGCCGCCTGTACCGATGAAATACATAAGGCCCTGTTCGAAGTCACCATTAGGGAAACCGGGTGTCTCGTTATAGGGAGTATGTTCAAGATGATAGTTCGGAGTTTTGGTAATAATGCCGGATTCTTTTGTTCCCCATCCCGAATTTAATTTAAAATTATAGGTCTTCGCGGAAGCGCTGAAAGCAGACCCCATCACTAGCGTAACTACTATTAAAAGAGTAAAAAAACAAACAAAAAGCTTTTTCATTTATATCAACCTCGCAAAATGATATTAAATAATGTTCTACACAATAAGTATAGCATATAAAATTTAGAAAGTAAATAACAATATTGACTTATATTTGTACGTTTTTGCACTGCGCTTATAAATCACCGGAAAAGTATTCAGCACAAAACAAACTCACTTAACCTCGTTTTTAGGCGGTAGTTTCCAGATATTCAATTTTCTTAACCTTGAAACGGTTAGTTGCGTATTTATTTTCTTCGAGTTTTAAAGTTTTCTTAAACTTATTAATATCGTTTTCAAATTCCTTATCTTTGAGCTCGTGACGAATTGTTATATCAGCATCATTAAGATAATACGGGTCTGCATTAATATCCTTTTTGATGACTAACAGTATATCTGAATCATTCTCACCATTTAAGATCTTTATATCGCCGACATTCATTTCCATAATGGAATTAAAATGCTCTCCACCTTCTTCTTTGGAGATAGCCGTAGCATATTGGTCCATAGGTTTATCGTCAGTTTCGTTTGTCGTGGTATCCTCTTCGGTTATATTGTAATGAGTTTTGTAAATTTCTTCAAAGGTTTTAGTGCCTGCTATAAGCTCATTATAATAACCGTTTATCGTTTCTTTTTTATCTGTTTTTTGTTCATCCTCAAGAGAACTCAAATCTTCGCCGATGACATTGGCAACAACATAGTTTTCATTAAGATGTTTCTTTATATCATCTGCTGAAACCGCTTTCTTCCCGTCTTTTCCATAAAGATGACCAAAATACACTTCCGCAAGATATTCGTCAAGTCTATACTGTGTATAGGTAGCCTGGCTTACACCGTTATTTGAGAAAATTTCGGAATAGTTTGACCATTTCTCAGCAATAACGGCTTCAGCACCTGTTTTATCGGTGTTGGATATTTCTAACTTATTTTTTTTGCACAGTGTTTTATATGCGGCAACAGTTTTGAGGGTGTCAAGTGCCTTGTCCTTTACCCAGGTTTCATATTTTTTTCCGTCGATTTTAACGTCATAAATAA
>JAGAZW010000157.1 GCA_017939855.1 Clostridia bacterium
TAAGGCGCTTAAAACCGTTAAGGGAGATAAATCGGCTCAAGCTGAGGTTGACTTTTGCAAAAAGCTTTTAGCTCACCTTGAATCCGGTCTTCCTGCAAGGTCAATCGTTGCCCAAAGTGATACCGATAAAGATATCCTTTCGACTACTTCTCTGCTTTCTTATAAGCCAATAATTTACGCTTGTAATATGAGCGAGGATGATTTTATAAACGGCATTGAATCAAATAAAAACTATAATTTGGTTAAAGAACTTGCAAAAACAGAAAACGCTGAAATTTTACCCATATGTGCCGCTTTAGAGGCTGAAATTTCTGGTCTTGACGATCAGGAAAAGGCTCTGTTTTTAGAGGAGTTGCATCTTGAACGCTCGGGTCTTGATCGTATGATACAAAAATGTTACAGTCTATTAGGTCTTATATCTTACCTTACTGCAGGTAAACCGGAAGTAAGAGCATGGACCATTACCAAAGGCACAAAAGCGCCTCAAGCAGCAGGTAAAATTCACACCGATTTTGAACGTGGATTCATCAGAGCTGAGGTTATCGCTTATGATGATTTTATTGCCTGTGGTGGCAATATGGTCTCTGCCAAAGAAAAAGGTCTTGTGCGCAGTGAAGGTAAAGAATATATTATGAACGACGGCGATATCGTTCTCTTCAGATTTAATGTTTAGCAAAAATGTCTGAATAACCTGAATCTTACCCCAAATAATATTTGGGGTGATGGTTTTTGAAAAAAAGATATAGGGATTGCATTTTATTTACCGTTGGTGCTATAGGTTACGGCATAATTGAAATTTTTTGGCGTGGGCATACCCATTGGTCAATGACCCTGGCAGGAGGAATCTCTTTTTTAGGGTTAAGTGAAATATCCAAGAAAATGAAACGGTCGTGTCTTTTAATAAAAGCTGCAGCAGGAGCTGCGCTTATAACGATTATAGAATTCGTTTTCGGTCTCATATTTAATATAATACTTAAAAAGAACGTTTGGGATTACAGCGATATTCCATTTAATTTTAAAGGGCAAATTTGTTTGTTGTACTCTATTTTCTGGTTAATTCTTTGCCTTTTCTTTATACCATTTGCGGGAAAAATTAACAAAAAACTAGAAAATTCTTGAAGGAGTGTCTTATTTGGATTTTTTAAGAAGAACCTGGGCCGAAATAGATATTGCCGCCTTAAAGCACAATTTTGAGCTTTTAAAATCAGGCGCTCATCAAATTATGGCGGTAGTAAAAGCAGACGCCTACGGTCACGACGCTAAATATATTGCCCCCCTTCTCGAACAATACGGTTGTGAATATTTTGCTGTTTCAAATATAGAAGAGGCTATCGATTTAAGAAAATCCGGAGTTTCAAAGCCTATCCTCATTTTAGGGTATACACCTGTAAATTTCGTTAAAGAACTGAGTACTTATGAAATTATACAGTGTGTCTATTCATCTGAATATGCTCAGATGCTCTCAGAAAACGCAAAAAAACAAAACGTTATTATTCAAATACATATTAAACTTGATACCGGAATGGGCAGAATCGGATTTGATTGCAGAAACGAGCAGCTTTCGGGACTTGATGATGCAATTAACTCGGCTAAACTGCAAGGTCTTCAGTTTAAAGGACTTCTCACCCACTTTGCATCATCTGACCGTAATATCGAAAGTGAAGACGGATTTACCCAAAAACAATATTCCTTATTTTTAAATGCAATAGATAAATTCAAAGAAAAAGGCTTGAACCCCGAAGTTTGTCATTGCTGCAATTCCGCCGCCTTCTCGCTCGATAAAGATAAACATCTAAGTTTTTGCCGTGCAGGTATTGTTTTATATGGCCTTACCCCCTCTTCAATGATTAGACTTAAAGAAAACTTTATCCCCGTTATGACCTTTAAATCTGTCGTTTCAATGATTAAAGAGATACGCAAAGGCGAATCCGTTAGCTACGGCAGAACCTTTAAAGCCGACAAAGATTTGAAAATTGCTACAATCCCCTGCGGCTATGCCGACGGCTACCCCAGATTCTTGTCAAATAAAGGTTATGTCTTAATCAAAGGAAAAAAGGCACCAATTTTAGGAAGAATATGTATGGATCAATTTGTTGTTGACATAACCGATATCAAAAATGTTAATCTCGAAGATGAGGTTATACTTTTCGGCAAGGAACTTCCCGTAGAAATACTTGCTGATATGTGTCATACTATAAATTATGAAATAGTTTGCGGTATTTCTAAAAGAGTGCCGAGAATCTTTATCGGACTTGAGGGTAACCGTTGACGGTTGCCCTATTTTGTTTTAGGAGTTTTTTATGAAAAAATACATACTTACTCTTGACGAAGGCACAACAAGCGCAAGAGCGATACTATTTGACAAAAACGGACAACTCGTTTCGGTGGCTCAACATGAATTTAAACAAATTTACCCAAAACCCGGATATGTCGAACATAATCCTTTGGAAATTTTATCTGCGCAATACTCTGCTATAAGCGAGGCCATCATTTTGGCGGGAGCTTCTGCTCAGGATATTGCAGCAGTCGGTATAACAAACCAACGGGAAACGGTGATAGTCTGGGATAAAGAAACCGGTGAGCCTATATATAACGGCATAGTTTGGCAGTGCAGGAGAACGTCACAGCTATGTGAAAAATTAAAAAATGACGGTCTTGAAAAATACATATCCGATACAACAGGTCTTAAAATCGACGCATATTTCAGCGCCACAAAAATCAAGTGGATTTTAGACAATGTTGAAGGAGCAAGAAAAAAATCCAAAGAAGGCAAATTACTTTTCGGCACTGTAGACACCTGGCTTATGTGGAAATTGTCGGGCGGAAAAATCTATGCTACCGATACAACAAACGCCTCCCGAACAATGCTTTTCAATATTCACGATATGTGCTGGGATAAAAGGTTGCTGGAAATTTTGGATATACCTGAAAGTATGCTCCCAAAGGTTAAAAGCAGCGGTGATAATTACGGAAATATAGAAATTATGGGGCAAAGCCTACCTGTGTGCGGTGTTGCAGGTGACCAACAAGCAGCGCTTTTCGGTCAGAAATGTTTTTCAAGCGGCGATATTAAAAACACCTATGGCACCGGTTGTTTTCTTTTAATGAATACGGGAAATCGTGCCGTTAAAAGCAATAACGGACTTCTTACAACAATTGCAGCCACCCTTAGTAACGAACAACCGCAATACGCACTCGAAGGAAGTGTGTTTATAGGTGGGGCTGTTATTCAGTGGTTAAGAGATGAACTAAAATTTATAAAAACAGCAGCAGAAAGCGAAACGGCAGCAAAAAAAGTTGATTCCAGTAATGGTGTTTACATCGTTCCGGCTTTTGCAGGACTCGGCGCCCCCTACTGGGATATGTATGCCAGAGGAACTATATTAGGTCTTACCAGAGGCAGTAATAAATATCATATAATCAGGGCGGCTCTGGAGTCTATAGCATACCAGACAAACGACCTCATAAAAGCTATGGAAAATGATTCCGGTCTTTGTGTCAGTGTCCTTAAAGCCGACGGCGGAGCCTCAAAAAACAAACTCCTTATGCAGTTTCAGTCTGACATATCTGATTGCGATGTTTATGTTCCTGAAAACGTTGAGGCCACAGCTTTAGGTGCCGCACTTTTATCGGGTCTTACCTGCGGTTTTTTTGAAAGCAAAGATACAATCAAAGCACTTTCTCAAAAACACACCGTCTATTCAGCAAATATTGATACCTCTACTCGTACACATTTTTTAAACGGTTGGAAAAAGGCGGTAAATGCTACACTTTCTTTTAGTGAGGAATAAATATGGAATACACCGTGAAACACTTCAAAGTATTATCCTGCGATAAAACTCATTATCTTCATTCGGTTGCATACATTCCCGACGGTGAAATAAAAGGCATTTTTCATTTAGTACACGGTATGACAGAATATATTGAACGCTACGAAAATTTTATGGCTGCT
Organism: Clostridia bacterium; assembly: GCA_017939855.1. Lineage (GTDB taxonomy): Bacteria > Bacillota > Clostridia > Oscillospirales > Acutalibacteraceae > UBA737. The sequence goes on from JAGAZW010000157.1 coordinate 3,953, forward strand.
ATAGCTTGTAGAGGTTTTATCTGTTGCGGATACGACAACTTAGGGCACGGCAAGACCGCAAGCGACAGTAGCGAACTCGGCTTTATTGCAGAAAAAAACGGTTATGAGTTTTTAGTTGAGGATGTTAGAATATTTGCTGATTTTATGAAAAAAGAATTCGACATAAACAATTATGTTCTAATGGGGCACAGTATGGGCTCCTTTATCGCAAGAACTGCCTCTGAAAAATATGAAAATGACTTTTCAAAGCTTATAATATGCGGCACAAGCGGACCTAATCCCCTATCAAATATTGGAATAATATTATGCCATCTACTCGTGTTCCTGAAAGGCACAAGAGGTTACTCTTCATTTTTGGAGAATCTTGTATTTGGATCATATAACAAGCGTTTTTCGGGTGACACAAAATATGAGTGGCTCTCAAGTGACAAAACAGTCATCGATAAATACATTAATGACAAATACTGTACTTTCCGCTTTACCATTTCTGCACTTCTTGATTTAATAAGGCTAAATGCTATATCGAACAAATCAAGTTGGTTTAAAAATCTTCGAAATGATATTCCTATACTTATTGTATCGGGAGAAGAGGATCCTGTAGGCAACTATGGTAAAGGTGTGAATGAGGTTTATAAAAAACTTATAAAATGTAAAAAAAGCGACGTCTCTTTGAAACTTTACAAAAACTGCCGTCACGAAATACATAATGATACCTGTAAAGAGCAAATGATGCAGGATATCTTTGATTTTATATTATAAGCACTTAAACGACTATACGTATGAATTTCCTTACAAACACTTTTTATAGAAGATTAACATTAAAAAGCACCAATTTAATGTTGGTGCTTTTCTTTAACAGAGAATGTTGAAAATGTTTAACTATTTAATCTTTTTAAAGGTTTCTATCCAAAGCCTTTTTATAATCTCGTGACCGCACGGTGTAGGATGTACGCCATCAATAGTCCAATATTCTGCAGATGCTTTTTTACAAGCATCGTCAAAAGCAGGTTGCAGTTCTATAAGCGGTAGTTTATACTTTTGCGATACCTTCCTTGCAACCTCTGCCTTCTCTGACACATCGGCTTTGAATCTTTCAAATTTATCTGGAATTTGTGCAGTATTTCGAGTGCCATCACCTTCAAGTATAAACGGAGCGATAATAATAAGCTTTGTGTCAGGACAAGCGGCTTTTATTTCATCAATGAGCATATTATATATTTTTTCGAATTTTTCAGTATCAACACCGTTTTTAAAATCTATTTCGTGCCATGCGTCGTTTACACCAATATAAATACTTGCATAGTCCGGTTTTAGGTTAATAAAATCAGCTTTAATTCTTGCATATAAGTCAACTATGCGATTTCCGCTTATAGCACGATTAATAAATTCATATTCATCGGGAAAATCACTTCCCAATGATGCTCTGATAAAATTGGCGTACCCATTCCCTAAACCGTGAAGGACGTCACCCGTTCTCCCGCAATCAGTTATAGAGTCTCCTTGAAACAGAATTCTTTTTGCCATTATTAATCCTCCAATGTCAATTGTTTACACAAATATTTTAACATTTAAAACTGTAAATGTCAATAACTTCCAAAGGGACAAATATAAAACTCAAATGAAATCAATGCAAAACATTGTATATCATCAAGCCTACAGATATATGACTGTTTTCTTCCGCTTACGCTCCCTCCTTGTTCGATTCCCGTGTGCAAAATAATACCAATAGCAAAGCACCGACCATTTGGTCGATGCTTTGCTATTGGTATTCGTGTCCGAAAAAGAACTGGGCGAAAACCGAGGATTTTACTTAAAAATTCAAATTAAACAGTTGATAAATTCTCTTATTATTTCAAACGACATAAAAGCAACTGCAATCAGCATAATTGAAGAAACAACCTATGTAAGAATTTTTATCCATTGCTTACCTACTGTTTTAGTATGCCGAACCATTAGCACTGCCACAAATGAAATAACAGAAAGAAAATAGAGCCAAATACAAATAGCCGACAATTTTTCATTCAAAGTATCGACATACATAAAAAAATCGTCTGTTTCTATTTCCCAAGGATCAATAGGTGTTTTAGGAACAAAAAAGTTCAATAACACACTAAGAACCAACGTTATCAAAGTATAGATATAGAAAAGCAATCCCGAAATGGTCATTTTGTTAATATCTTTTTTAAGACGCATCTTTCGTTCAAAAAAAGACATTTCATCAACCAACAGCATTCTAAGTTTTGGATTATTGATGATTATGTATTTACCATTTTGAAAGCGGCTATCATAACCCGAAAAAAAGCGGCAAACTACCAAAGAAATCAGAAAGAGCAAATACATCATTATCATGTCATCACCGCCTTGGATGTATTATAGCATAAAAGCGGAAATAAATCAATTCGGAGCGGTGTGTTTAATGAAATATCGCTATGCGATATGAAATAATCCTAACGGATTATGAAATATTTTGCTAACGCAAAATGTGAAATAAAATTCGCCTCTTAATATTTGCGAAGCAAATATATCATACGCGTTAGCGTATTTCATAGCGAAGCTATTTCACTCGCCGCTAGTCGAATTTCATTGAAAAAACCTCTTTACTTTCGTAAAGAGGTTTTTTCTGGAGCAGGCAACGGGAATCGAACCCGCCTTATCAGCTTGGGAAGCTGATGTTCTACCGATGAACTATGCCTGCATGTTGTCGGATTTATAAAACCCGACTTCTTTTATTTTACTCAGAATACCTTATTTTGCAACCTATTTTTTTCTGACACTCACTAAGACCTTCAGATACTATTTTTTCTGTTCTCGCAAAAGATTCCTTCAAGTCTGCTAAAACAGCGCTTGAAAGCTCATATTTTTGTGCCGATTCTTCGGGGTCTTCTATTGGAATCATTCTGTACTGATACTGAGCGCCACCACGATATTTATCTACCCAGGTGGGAATAACGTCCACTTGTGCAAGTACTACGGTACCGTCCGAATATTTATCTAATGTGAATGTGAAGACCAGACCGTCCTCAGTATGTCCTGTGGTACATTCGGGACTCAAAAGTTCTCTTCGTTGGTTAGAAATAGCGTTTCCGAGCGAGTACACACAAACAGTTTCATTAGAGCTATCCTCAGAATAAAGCATTTTTATAGGTTGTATAACATGCGGATGACCACCTACTATTATATCAACTCCCGCATTACAAAGCTCCTGAGAAATCCTATCCTGCCAGGCATTCTGTTTAAGTTGATATTCCTCGCCCCAGTGCATATAAAATACTATAAACTCAGCGCCGTCCGCCTCCATCTGTTCAACCGTTTCACGTGCCTCAACATAAAAATCGTTTATATGCTCATAAGAAAACGAATTTATAAGATTATTTGCCTCTTTGGCTATAATATTACCGTTTAAAGATTTTCTGCCTTCAACATCGCAGTAATTTTCATAGGTATAGTTTATCATACCTATTTTTATACCGTTTACCTTCTTAATAACATAGGTAGGATCTTGCTCGGTTTCTTTTGTACCGATAAAGTCTATATCCTTTTGTTTGAGCACTTGGGCTGTACGCTTAAGGCCGAAAAGGCCCGTATCATAGCTGTGATTATTAGCGGTCAGAAGAAAATTGATTCCAGCAGCCTTTAAATCGTCAATAAGACTATCGGGAGCATTAAATGCCGGGTAGCCGCTATATCTTCCCGATTCGGTGCCGCCCAATGTTACCTCTAAATTGGCAACCGTTAAATTGGCAGAATCTATGTACGCTTTCATAAGCGGGAAAAATGCCGAAAAATCATAGGTTTTCGAGGAAGAATCATAGGCGCCGTCCAAAACGGTACTGTGGAGAATAATATCACCCATATTAAGCACCTTTGCAGAAGCTATTTTTTTTACTTCTCCACTATCAGAATTGTAAGAAGACGAACCTTTTGAAGAAGAATTTTTATTATTACCATTATCTTCGCCTTTTATTGCCTTAAAAACAGAAGAAATCGCAAAGCCCACACAAGCTATAGCCACCACCAAAGCGAGTGCACACACACTTATAAATATATTACGTTTCATTATTGCCTGTTGTCTTTTTGTTCTTCTTTTAGCCATTTAAACCTCCAAAAACATTAAAGGATTAGAGTATCCCGAACGTTCGTCAACACTATAGTATATAATATACCCAATAGTGACAAAAATCAAGTTTTTTTAAAGCAACAAATACTTTGTATAATCTTTCCACATATATTCCTTTAGCAGTGTAAAATTTATTTACGCTTTGCAAAAAAATGCAACCTCGCCGCCATAAAATTTTATATATTTCAACAAAATATAAAAAGCTTATATAAATTTCTTGCTTTTTTTAAGATAGTGGTATAAAATATTTATCATAAAAATATTTTAAACTATAAAAGGAGTGTTTTTCGATGAATTATGTTGAGCGCACAATTGAAGCAGTAGCAAAAAAACATGCAAGTGAACCCGAGTTCGTGCAGACTGTAACCGAAGTTCTTACTTCTCTTACTCCTGTTATTGAGCAGCATCCCGAATACGAAAAGTATTCTCTTCTTGAAAGAATGGTTGAACCCGAAAGAGTTATCTCATTCAGAGTTACTTGGGTTGACGATGCGGGTAAAGTAAATGTTAACACCGGATACAGAATCCAGTTTAACGGAGCAATCGGTCCCTTTAAAGGCGGTCTTCGTTTCCATCCTTCTGTTTATCTTGGTATTATGAAATTCTTAGCTTTTGAGCAGACCTTCAAAAACAGTCTTACCGGTCTTCCCATCGGCGGTGGTAAGGGCGGTTCCGATTTTGATCCCAGAGGCAAGAGCGATGGTGAAATTTTACGTTTCTGTCAGGCCTTTATGACCGAGCTTTACAGACACATCGGTCCTGACGTTGACGTTCCCGCCGGTGATATCGGTGTTGGTGGCAGAGAGATAGGTTATCTCTACGGTCAGTACAGACGTATTCGTGGCGCCGTTTTCAAAGGCGCCACGA
>JAGAZW010000158.1 GCA_017939855.1 Clostridia bacterium
TCAGATCTCTCGGTCTCCAAATGCACGGAGTAAAGCGGTGAAATCTGAACCCCCAAGTCCAGGTGCGATCGTTGGAAAAGACGCGTAAAACATGGATTTTTCAAGCACTTGGAAATTAGGTGAGGGTTCGAAGTCATACGCAAAAACGGCAAAAATATCTTTTTTATAGTCCTTACACAAAAACCGCAATTCACCATTTGGTGAGTTGCGGTTTTTCATTTGTATTGATAAGATTTTGAATTTGCGGGCTCTTGACCCGAGAGGGTTTTTGCGTTAAGAAAAAGTGTCCAAGGGACACTTTTTTAGCAAAAGCGGGGAGGCGGGTACCGAAATTCCAAGAATTTGGGTCGACTCACCGTAAGTCTGCAAGGCCTTAGCCGCAGCAGACGGCAAGAGGCCGCTTACTTCAAGGTCACGGCTGCCGCCTCGGTCGGTACTTCTGTGCTTTGCACAGAGGTGTCCACTGGACACCCGCACCCTGTCACTCGGACCAGTCGAGAGTCTCGACACGCAATTTGCGTAGTTGAGGCTCTTTTCTTCCAAAACTAAAAAGAACCGACTTTATTACCGGTTCTTTTTAGTTTTAATTTATTTAAAATAAATCTTTCCGTAAACTCCGCAATCCTTACCGTTTAGTTTAAATATAATCTGAAGCTGATTTTGGTCTTTAAACTCAAAGTTTGTCATCGGAATTTTAATGTCTGTGGATTTGCCGTTATGTTCATAAATCTGTTCACAGTTGATATAAACCTTGGCATCACCCTGCAGACCATTAATATAAAGCGTCTTATTATTGCTTACACGGTTAAAGGAACCTCTTATGCCACCATAACCATACTTGCCGGAATACAACAGATTTTTACCATAGCCAACAAGTGTTGGGATCCAGAAATGGAAATCACCCATCATTTGCTCATATGTAGGATGTGTTTCCCCGATGTCGCACATATAAAAGGCGTGGATAACCATTGCAGTTTCACTTGCCGGATAAGATACGATATCATCTTTTTCTGCCTTAATCTTTATATCAGAAGTAGCAAAAGGCGTCTTAACACTGAGGACTACATCGCCCTTATCCTTAGCGCCTACTATTACCTGTGCGCAGCCGTTAAAGAAAGGCATTTTGTTGCCCTTGGTATTATAAATACAAGCATCATCACCGTTAGAAAGGCCAAACATAACACCGTTATCATTCATAGAAACTTCGATTTCGTCATTGATTCTCGAATTTACAACACCGTTTTTGTCAACTGCGTAGAGGTTGATAACACTCGCATCATAAGAACCAGCTTTTATCTTTTTCTTGCTTATTTCGGCCTTAATTGCAATCGGCTCTTTTGAGGTTTCAACTCTGTCACGACAAACCTCCTTACCACCGTTAAAACCTATTACCTCTACAAAGCCGGATTTATAAGTAAGCTTCTTCTGGAAGGATTTGAATTTATCATTTTTGAATCTGCCTATAAACTCGTCGTTTATATAAATTTCGAGTTCTTCACAGTTAGAATAACAGCTGAAATTAACCTTTCTGCCCTCTTTATCGAAATCCCAATGCGGCATAATTTTAACTATGGGTTTATCTACCCAAAGAACCTGATGCCAATAGAAATTATCTTTAGGGAAACAACAAACGTCCATTGCACCGAAGTTACTTGTAACAGCCGGCCAATAGAAAGGACCTGTTTCACCATAGTAGTCGGTACCTGTCCAATAAAATCCGCCGCAAACGAAATCTCTTTCTTCGATGTACTGCCATGTTTCACCCGGATCTGCTGACCAAGGCCAACAGTTCTCATTAAGAACATGACCAATTCTTGCAACATGCGATTTTTTTCGATTGGTGCGTTCAACACCTCTTGTTGTAAGGTGAGAACCGGTTTCGCTGCCGAATATAGGAAGATGTGGGAAAAGCTCATGGAATTGATCGTAACCATACTGCATATAGTTAAAGCCCATAACATCAACAACCCTTGTTACGCCGTCTTCTTGGAAAGGACCGTTGCAACCACTGGTAATGACACGGGTGCCGTCAAGGTCGTTTATAACCTCTGTCATAGATAGAGCAATTTTTCTGCCTATATAAGAACCCTGCAACGGCTCTTCATCAAGTAGGCTCCACATAATAACGCAAGGATGATTACGGTCACGTTTAACAAACTGTCTTAGGTTTTCAAGCTCCTTTTTAGTAGAAGAGAAGTGTCTGTTCTCGTTCATAACCATAATACCCAAACGGTTACAAGCATCATAGAAAGCAGGATCCTGCGGATTATGAGAAGTGCGAATTGCATTACAACCCATTTCTTTTAGTTTTTCAATTCTGAAATCATATACAGAATCAGGAATAGCAACACCCACACCGCCATGATCGTGGTGCAGACAAACGCCTTTGAGTTTTATAGATTTTCCGTTTAAAGTGCATCCCTTATCAGGATCAAATTTTATCTCACGGAAACCGAAAGTAAGTTGCAGCTCATCGATAGCCTTGCCATCTTTATAAAGGGTGCAGACAAGGTCATATAAGTTCGGATTTTCAGTATCCCAAAGTTTAGGTTCGGAAAACTCAATGAAATGCTCCGATTTATATGCTGTAATGTCAGCAGTTGCCTTTTTATCTGTACCTAA
>JAGAZW010000159.1 GCA_017939855.1 Clostridia bacterium
GGGTCGGAAGCGGTATGAATAAACATAACGGTTTTGCTGAGTGCTCCGCCCTTGGAAAGAGCGTCCTTAAAATATAAGAAGTCATCATATTTAAGACCCATGCCGCCAAGAACGATTACATCGGCTTCTGCCTGCATTGCAATTCGGGCAAGAAGTTGGTTGTACGGCTCGCCGGAAATGGAGAAAATAGGCAGTTTTTGAGAAACAACCAGCGTGTTGAACATATCAATCATAGGAATGTTGGTTCTCATCATTCTGTTAGCAAGAATACGTTTGGTGGGATTAACAGAAGGGCCGCCAATGGGTTTCATATTATCGGAAAGCGCAGGGCCTTTATCTCTGGGCTCACCAGAGCCGTTGAATATACGGCCTAATAAATCTTCGCTAAAAGATACTCGCATTTCATGGCCGAGAAAACGCACTTCATCTCCTGTAGAAACACCCTGACCACCGGCAAAAACCTGCAGAGAAACAATATCTCTATCAATTTTATTTACCTGAGCTAAGGATTTGCCAAAGCGTGTGTTTATCTGCGCCAATTCCTTATACTTGACATCATTTGCCCGAACGGTGATAACGTTGCCTGTAATAGATTCTATACGATTATATACTTTATTCACTCTCATTCACCGTCCTTTAATAGTTTTTCGGTTAGTGCGGCTAATTTGCCGTCACCTTTGCAAAATAATTGGTCAATCTCAGATTCTGCATTTTTAAAAGCTTCGCTCTCAAACTCGGTATAATTCCAGTCTATAAATTTTTGACGCATACGGTTGAAAAAACCTCTTGCATCGTCTTTATTTTGAAGAGAGTAATTACTTCCTAAAATATATACGAGCTTATCGGTAACATAGCGCTGACGTGCTCGTGAGCAGTTTGCCTCAACCGAATCGAAGGAGTTCTGTTGCAGATAAACGGCATCAAGCATTTCAGATTTTAAATAGGTAATATAATCTGAAAGGGTGGTGCCTTCTTCACCGACAACCTTCATCATAGACCCAATCTCATCTCCGTGATGAAGAATACTTTTACAAAACTCTAATTTATCGACGTCAATAACGCTTTTGTATTTTGACCAAGAGATAAGCGGGTCAATGGCAGGATATTTTCTTGCGTCCGAACGCTCACGTGAAAGGCCGTGGAAAGCTCCTACAACCTTTAAGGTTGCCTGTGTTACAGGCTCCTCAAAGTTGCCGCCCGCAGGGGATACCGTGCCGCCAATGGTAACCGAACCGGTACTTCCGTCCGGCAAGCGAACATAACCTGCTCTTTCATAGAATGCTGCGATATAAGATTCAAGATATGCAGGAAAAGCTTCTTCGCCGGGGATTTCTTCAAGTCTGCCCGACATTTCACGCAGCGCTTGCGCCCAACGTGATGTGGAGTCTGCAAGCAAAAGAACGTGAAGACCCATTTGTCGATAATACTCGGCAAGCGTTACCGAGGTGTAAACCGAGGCTTCACGGGAAGCAACCGGCATAGAGGATGTGTTACATATAATAATGGTGCGTTCCATAAGGGAACGACCGGTTTTAGGGTCGGTAAGTTCGGGAAACTCTGTAATAGTTTCAACAACTTCGCCGGCACGCTCACCGCAAGCTGCAATAATAACGATATCTACATCCGCATTTTTTGAGGTGGTATGCTGTAGAACGGTTTTGCCTGCGCCAAACGGTCCGGGAGTGCA
>JAGAZW010000160.1 GCA_017939855.1 Clostridia bacterium
GCTGTAAAACCATAGATTTTTCGCACGTCATCCATAAAATCGAGCATAATCTGTGCAGCATCACAAAATGGCTCAGAATCAAAAATCTGAGAACCGATATGACAATGAAAACCGCGCAGATCGATATTTTCACAACTTAAAGCATTTGCTACAGCTTTAAACGCCATACCTGTCTCGATAGCGAAACCGAACTTTGATTCAACAGAACCGGTAGAAATTTTTTTATGAGTATGAGGATCTATTCCGGGGCAAATGCGCAGCATAACCTTTTGAATGAGCTTTAACTCCCCTGCTATACGGTTTACCGCCTCGATTTCCTCAAAAGAATCAACAACAAAATGCCCTACATTTGACTGCATGGCAAAACGGATATCTTTGTCGGTTTTGTTATTGCCGTGAAAAAAACAATCCTCCATAGGAAAACCGGCCTTTAATGCTGTATAGAGTTCGCCGCACGATACCACGTCTATATGAATTTTTTCTTCCTTTGCGATTTCATATATCCTTTTGCACGAAAACGCTTTACTGGCAAATTCCGGAACCGAGCCTTGCGGAAAAAACTCAGCTAAAGCGTCACGATATTCCGACATCCTTGCACGTATCAATCGCTCATCCATAACATAAAGAGGAGTTTCGTACTGTTGGGCAAGGTCTAAAGTATCATGACCCGAAAACTCTAAATGACCATTTTCATTTACCAAAATATTATCACAAATCATTTAAAACACCTATTATATTTTTATGCCTATTTTCTGCATTTCGTCAAACAATACCTTTTTATGCTCCTGCTCCATTACAGTTAAAGGCAGACGCAAATATTCTTCACAAAAGCCCATCTTGGCCATAGCAGATTTTACCGGAATCGGATTTACCTCGCTGAAAAGTGCATGTACTAAGGGCAAGAACTCAAGCTGCATTTTTGCAGCCTCGGTATAGTTGCCTTCTAATGCTAATTTACACATAAGGGATGTTTCTTTGGGTAAAAGGTTGGAAAGCACCGAAATACAGCCCTTGCCGCCCAAAGACATTATCGGAACGGTCTGGTCATCGTTGCCGGAATAAATATCGATACTGCCCTTTGTTAAAGCAGCAATATCCGCAACCTGAGTAATATTACCCGATGCCTCTTTAATTCCACTGATATTGGGATGTTCGCTGAGCTCCAAAACGGTTTTTGCTTCAATATTAACGCCTGTTCTTGAGGGAACATTATAAAGAATTACGGGAGCTGTTGATTTGTCCGCAATAGTAGAAAACATTTTCACAAGACCCTTTTGGGTTGCTTTGTTATAATAGGGTGTAACTAAAAGTACTCCGTCGACCCCTACTTTACAAGCATGCTGTGTAAGTTCAACTGCATATGCTGTATCGTTAGACCCGGTTCCTGCAATAACGGGAACCCTCCCGGCAACCTTCTTTACTGCATATTCAATAGCGCCTTTATGCTCATCATCAGTGAGTGTTGAAGATTCTCCTGTAGTACCACAGACAACTATTCCGTCAATACCTTCATTTACCTGCCATTCAATTAATCTGCCAAAAGCGTCATAATCAATGCCGCCATCGGTCAAAGGCGTAACTATAGCTGTTGCAGCACCTGTAAATACTGTTTTTTTCATTTTTTCTTTCCCCTTCAAAATAAAAAATAGCCGACTTTTTCGGCTATCAAAATCAGAAAACTGAACCTAATATTCAGCAGATATTTTTCTGTTTTGATAGCTCTCCGCAGCTTAACTGCGACAGTAAAACAGATATTATTCCGTTCTACCAGCACCGATTATGCCTAACCGAAACTTCGGCGACTGTACCTTTCATACACCGCATAACCCTGCCGGATATTCACAGCGTATTACTCTTTACAAACCGCACCTCTATCTTTTACAACGATATATTATCACAACATATATATTTTGTCAACTGTTTATTTTCTTACCGTTACTTTAAACTCATTTGAGCATTTCGGACATACCGTTTTATGCTTACCGGGTCTTCTCGGAAGACGCAATACTGCGTGACACTTTGGACACTTTTTGTATATATGTGTTATATCTGCGGCCCGTCTGATACGAACATCTCTTTTATTCTTAATGGTCTTAATCCAACCTGTAACAAAGCGATTTTCCTTTGAGCGAGCAGTGATATTGCGTGAAAACATACGAAAAATTCCAAAAATCATCAACAGATAAACTATGAGCTGTACTATCCAAGAACGCAAGAAAACATTGACAACCGCAAGTATGGACGATACTGCAAAAATAATGTAAAATAGCTTATCGACACCATATCTTCCATTCATCATTTGCGCCAGTCTATACATAAATCTCATTCTGTTTTCTCCTTAGCAAAACATTTAAACTCCGATAGTATATTCTATACTCACTCTGTTTGATATTTGTTAATAAATCGTGAAAAATAAACAAATTTAATTTTTATTGAAAATATTCTTGATTAAATAGTCACAAAATGTTATAATATTGTTCATCCATAAGAGTGGGTACTAAAAGATTTTAGTTCAAAAGGGAAGGATTTGATACAATGAAAGAGTATTCCGCATTTTTAACCCTTGCCGGTGCTTTGTTTGCACTTATCTTCGCTTTAGTTACCGCAAAAAAAGTAATGAAATTTGATGAAGGTAACGATTTGATGAAGAAAATTTCACACTCGATAAAATCGGGAGCTAACGCATATCTTAAACGTCAATATACCGTTGTTTTGGTCTTCTTCAGCGCAATGTTTGTTATCCTCGGTGTTTTGGCAGCGCTTAATATGCTGACCTGGTTCGTTCCCTTCGCTTTCCTTTCGGGAGGTTTCTTCTCAGGGCTTTCAGGCTTTATCGGTATGAAAATTGCTACCTCTGCCAATGCCCGTACTGCCAACGCTTGTCAAAACGGTCTAAACAAAGGTTTAAGAGTTGCCTTTAACGCCGGTTCTGTTATGGGCTTTACCGTTGTCGGTCTTGGACTTTTTGACATTTCAGTTTGGTTTATACTTCTAAAATATGCATTTAAACTTGACCCTGTTTCAATTACCTCCGCTATGCTTACCTTTGGTATGGGCGCTTCTTCTATGGCACTCTTTGCAAGAGTTGGCGGTGGAATCTTCACAAAGGCTGCCGACGTTGGCGCAGACCTTGTTGGTAAGGTTGAAGCAGGTATTCCTGAAGACGACCCGAGAAATCCTGCAGTTATTGCCGATAACGTTGGTGATAACGTTGGCGACGTAGCAGGTATGGGTGCTGACCTTTATGAATCCTATGTGGGTTCAATAATTTCTGCTATGGCTTTGGGTGTTACCGCTTTCCAAAAAAATTCTTTAGGTGCGCTTTCTGTTCCTCTACTCATTGCGGCAGCAGGTATACTTTGTTCTATAATCGGTACCTTCTTTGTTCGTACAAAAGAAAACGCTACTCAAAAACAGCTTCTTTCCTCCTTGAGCAGAGGTACCAATTTCAGCGCAATAGTAATCGCTATAGTTTCCTTCCCTATTGTATGGTTCCTGCTTGACAAAAAAGATACCATCGGCATTTATTTTGCAATTATTGCCGGTCTTTTGGCAGGTGTACTTATTGGTCGCTGCACCGAATATTTCACCTCTGATTCTTATAAGCCTACTAAAAAACTCGCTGCAAAATCCGAAACAGGCAGTGCAACAATTATAATAGGCGGTTTGGGATTAGGTATGCTTTCTACCGCACTTCCCATTATCATAGTTGCAATTTGTATACTTATTGCCTACTTCGTATCAGGCGGTAAGAGCGACGCAAACTTAGGACTCTACGGAATTGCTCTTTCGGCTGTAGGAATGCTTTCTACTCTGGGTATAACACTTGCTACCGATGCTTACGGTCCTGTTGCCGATAATGCAGGCGGCATTGCAGAGATGTCCGGTCTTGATCCGTCTGTCAGAGAGCGCACAGATGCTCTTGACTCTTTAGGAAACACAACTGCCGCTACCGGTAAAGGTTTTGCAATAGGCTCGGCTGCCCTTACAGCATTGGCACTTATGGCATCCTATATTAACAAGGTAAAAGAAATAAATCCTGAGGCAACCCTTAATTTCAGTCTTATGAATCCTACAGTTTTAGTAGGTCTGTTTATAGGCGCATGTCTGCCCTTCATCTTTGCCGCTTTCACTATGGAATCTGTTGGCAAAGCTGCTCAATCGGTAGTTATTGAGGTTAGAAGACAGTTTAAAGAAATTACCGGTCTTATGGACGGTAAAGCAGAGGCTGACTATGCATCCTGCGTTGACCTTTGTACCAAGGCAAGTCTTAAAGAAATGATTTTACCAACTGTTGTTGCCGTTGTTGCACCTGTTGTTACCGGTATGGTTTTAGGCTTTAACGGAGTTGTTGGTATGCTTGCAGGCGCTACCGCTTCAGGCTTCTTACTTGCAATATTTATGTCTAACTCGGGTGGTGCTTGGGATAACGCTAAAAAGTACATAGAGAGTGGTGTGCACGACGGCAAAGGCGGTTCTCAACACAAGGCAGCCGTTGTCGGTGACACTGTGGGAGACCCCTTTAAAGATACCTCAGGTCCTGCAATAAACATTCTTATAAAACTTCTTTCTATGGTTTCCATCGTTTTTGCAGCCCTCGTTGTAAACTACAGCTTATTCTAAAACTATTAAGTCCGAGAGAAATCTCGGACTTTTTTATTTACAATACTTGTAAATGGTTGTATAATTAAAGCAACAACTTTTAAGGGGATTAAAAATGTTTTCTAAAATAAAAAGTATCGGTATTTTCGGTATAGAATCATATATGATTGAAATTGAAGCTGACGTATCAGGTGGGCTTCCCTCTTTTGATGTGGTGGGTCTTCCAGATACCGCCGTTAAAGAATCACGGGACAGAGTTCGTTCGGCTATAAAAAACTGTAAATATAAATTTCCAACAGGAAGAATAACCGTAAATCTCGCACCTGCAGATAAGAAAAAGGAGGGAGCTGTTTATGACCTTCCTATTCTACTTGCAATTCTCTCTGCGTCGGAGCAGTTAAAGGCAGATTTTGAAGACAGTATTTTCATTGGCGAGGTATCTCTTGACGGCAGAATAAGGTCGGTAAACGGCGTACTTGCTATGGCTATTACCGCCAGACAAAACGGCATTAAAAATGTTTTTGTTCCCTTTGAAAACGCTTTAGAGGCTGCTGCAATCGACGATATAAATGTTTTTGCGGTAAAGGATGTTATTTCTCTTATAAACCATCTCACCGATTGGCAAAAAATTACACCCTTTTGTCGTCCCGACATAAATGCAAATGCAGCTGAATTACCACTTGATTTCAGCGAAGTTAAAGGACAACTGACAGCCAAGAAAGCCTTGGAGGTGGCAGCAGCAGGTGGTCATAACATTCTGCTTATAGGTCCTCCCGGAGCCGGAAAAAGCATGTTGGCAAAACGTCTTCCTACCATTCTCCCTGAAATGACCTTTGAAGAATCTATTGAAACTACCAAAATTCATTCGGTTGCAGGAATTTTAAATAAAAACAATCCTTTAGTTACCGTAAGACCATTTCGCTCGCCGCATCATACTGTTTCTTCTGTGGGACTCACAGGCGGAGGCACCGTACCCAAACCAGGTGAAATATCTTTAGCTCACAACGGCGTTTTATTTTTAGACGAGCTGCCCGAATTCAAGCGTGAAGCTATGGAGGCTATGAGGCAACCGCTGGAAGACGGTCAAATCACCGTTTCTCGTGCTTCAGGTTCAGTTACATATCCTAGTGCTATAACTTTGGTTGCTGCTATGAATCCCTGTCCTTGCGGATTTTACGGGCATCCCACCAAACAATGTATATGCTCAGGTAATATGGTAACAAAATATCTTAATCGTATATCAGGACCGATGCTCGACCGATTAGATCTGCATGTTGAAGTTCCCCCCGTAGACTATAGCGCCCTCAATGATTCCTCCCCTTCGGAATCTTCTGCACAAATAAGGGAAAGAGTAAACAAAGCGAGAAAAATTCAAATCGAAAGATATCAGGGCACTGGGGTTACTTGCAACGCTAGACTTACACCTAAAATGCTTAATGAATTTTGCGTTA
>JAGAZW010000161.1 GCA_017939855.1 Clostridia bacterium
ACTCGCAATGATTTTTAATGTACCGTACATAAAAATTTTAGAGGATGAAAATACAACATCACCACAGCCTGTTCCTAATAATGAACCCATTTATGTAAAGCGGCCCGATTCGCCACCACCGGGAACTGCTGAATATGTTGCTATGCTCTATTCCTCTATGTCAAATGAATATAAAGGCAAAGCCTTAGATTATATGCATCAGCTTATGAAAGAATTTAAAATGAACAACCCAAATAATTTATAAAAAACAACCCGAAAAGAAATTTCTTCTCGGGTTTTTTTATTATACGATTTCCTTTTGCAAAGCAAAAGAATATATTATTTTTTGTTTAACCGGTTTGCTGAATATTTTTTGACAGGCATCTGCATATATTTCCAACTGTTCTTTATATGCAGATATAAGTTGTGAGTCCTTTGTAACACGGTCGGTTTTAAAATCTAAAACCACAATCTCGCCGTCTTCTTCAAAACATAAATCTACAGCGCCCTGCACAACAACAGGTGTCTGAGCTATTTCTTTGCTAAGCTCAGGTTTTATTTCGTCCGCAGCTATTTCGGTCATAAAACGCAATTCTCGACGAACATCCGTTGATTTTAAAATGCGTTTATAAACATCACTTTCAAAAAAGCCCTTTATTGCTTTTTTATCGCATACTGCTGCTTGTGAAGGGGTGATGTACTGCCATTCAAGCAATCTTTCTATCTCTGACTCTACATCAGGTATACCGTCCATATTTATAAACTGCATGATATGGTGCATCGCAGTGCCCTTCCCTGCAGGTGAAATGCCCTCTTTAAACATAAAGGCAGGTTTTTCGGTAAAATCAAAATCGTTTCCTTCGCCTGAATGTGCCAACAACGATACTGAGGCCTTCGCTTTGACAGATTTTAGCGAAGCGAAAGGATAAACATATTCCATATTATTTTTTATATTCTTCAAAAGATTTTCATCGTAAGCAATATCAACATTAGTGCATACCGACTCACATTTTTGAAGCTTCGCACAGTTTATAATTTCTGTATCGACAGTATCCTTAAATCCGTCAAACATTAGCGGGAAGCCGCAAAGGGCACGAAGATTTTTACAATCAGTATGAAGAAGTGATGTCGCAACAACCAAATCGTTCATTGTAGTAGCCGATTTAAGCAGGGTACTGCTTATAGCTTTTTCGTCCAGACTTTCACATATCTTATTGAGCTTGTTTTCAAGATTATTACAACAAGAAATCATAACCAGCTTTTCTTCTGCTCTGGTCATAGCCACATACAAAAGACGCAGTTTTTCATCAATAATAGTTTCGTATGCTCTGTCAGAAGCCACAGTATGACCTAAAGAATGAATATACGAATCGGTTTTTGGATCATAGTATTTGAATACTACACCCGCATCGCTTTTATAAAGAACCTTAGCTAAAGCATCATCACGATTTATCCTGCCTGAAAGATTCGCAATTATGCAGACAGGAAATTGCAATCCCTTTGAGGCGTGCATAGTCATAATACGGACACTCTGTTCACTTACCGAAGCCGCCTCTTTAAAACTGTTTTGCGGCAATTCCCTTATGTATCTTACAAATCCCGATATGCTGCCAGAAATCGCCGATGAATAATCGGCCGAATATTTAGACAAAGACAAAAGATTCGAACGCTTAAGCTCTCCGGAGGGCATAGCCGACACGATATTAAGAATGTCGGTTTTCGCTATGAGGTTTACTATAAGCTCCTGCAAAGAAAGCACTGCCGCCAGTTCTCGCATATCGGCTAAAGAGTTAATAAAGTGTTCACTATGCTTATCGCCGCTTTGAGCAGATTTTAATACCGCTTTATATAAATCCCCATATCTTTCCCCACAACGCATTTTTGCTAACTCCTCAGCCGAAAAAGAATACATCGGCGACATCATTACTGTAAGCAGCTCGACATCGCATCTGGGGTTATCTATAATCTGTAATAAGGAAAGCATCAGTGATATTTCATAGCTTTCGGCGTAGGATTCGGAAATTGCAGCGACAGGTATACCACTCTCGGTTAATGTCTTTGAAATCACATCCGCCTTATCTTTAAGTCTGTCCAAAAGAATAACAAAATCGCCATAGTTTGCTTTTCTTAGTCCTTTGCCGTCCTTTTCGCTGATAAATGCTGCACCTTCCATACTTTTTTTAATGTAACGGGCAATAGCACGGGCTTCATATTCAATAGTAGAAATGCCCTTTTCCCCATCCGTTTTATCCAAAAAAATAAGCTCAACCTCATTATTTTCGGTTGCGGGAAATTCTTTTTTTGCATTAAGCATTTCTTCTTCATTGTAAACCAGTCTTCCCAGCTGTCCACTCATACAAAGATAAAAAAAGTAATTTACATAATCGCAAATACCCTTGCGGCTTCTGAAGTTGTCCGAAAGGACAATTTTTTTAGCATCATGCTCACCCGCTTCTTCTATAGGCAAATAAGCATATTTTTTATTTAAGAAATTTTCTGGATTAGAGCCACGAAATCCATATATGCTTTGTTTAACGTCACCTACAACAAAAAGTTTGCGTTCCTTGTCTGAAAGCACATAAAAAAGCGCATTCTGCAGGTCATTTACATCCTGAAACTCATCCACCATAACTTCGTCATAACGATTAATCAAATCCTCAGCCGTTTCATTTATTTCAATGTTACCATCGCTTTCTTTACAAAGAAGCGAAAAAGCCATTTGCTCTATTTCGGCAAAGGTATAAAAATTTTCACTTTTAAAGATTTCGGTTAGACTTGCGCCATATTCTTTTACCATTTCTATCAAAATCCTGACACTATTTAGAAAAGATTCCGATTCCTTGCGTACTTCAGCCGAATTTTTACAGAATACGCCCATAAGCTTATCGTATGAATCAAAATAGGTTCTCATCGCTGACTTATAAGACAGCGCTGCCGGGTCACTCGTAGAAGAAGACGGAGATTTGCCCAAAACGGTCGAATGCAAAACATTATAAAATTTGTCCCAGTCTTTGCCAGAAATTTCATTATGGAAGCTTTCGGTTATAAAGGCGAGATTTTTTGTATAATTATCACACTTGTCACTATCGGTCTGCCTTTCCATAAGACGAGCATTGTCTGCCATTTTCTCAAGACACTTTTTCATTTCGCAAATACATTCATCTGCTATGTTAAAGCCACCATTATACCAAACGTGGTCTTCATTAAAAGGAGCTTCGTACGGGCTCTTCAAATTTTCGATAAATTCATCAGAAAATGGCATATTACGACTGTAATTATAAATATCAACTATAAGCCTTTTTAGTTCACCGTCATTATATTCACAGCCCACCAAATCCAATAGTTGTACA
Organism: Clostridia bacterium; assembly: GCA_017939855.1. Classification (GTDB taxonomy): domain Bacteria; phylum Bacillota; class Clostridia; order Oscillospirales; family Acutalibacteraceae; genus UBA737. Next base: position 3,330 of record JAGAZW010000161.1, read on the forward strand.
ACATCCGGATTGTCAAGCTTCATAAATTTCTCGGAAACTTTAGCTAAAGCACGAGACGAAGCAGATGTCAGCGACATCGCATCCGCTATCTTGAAATCGGGATCTGCTCCGCATTTCTCAAAATTCTGCCTGACGAGATTTATACAAAAAGAATCTATGGTGCAAATATCTGCGTTTGCAAGTAGGTGGCGTTGCTTTATTAGATAGACATCATCGGGAGCTTTTAGGCACTCTTCGTAAAGTCTTTTTTCAATTCTTGTGCGCATTTCGATACTGGCAGCATTTGTAAAGGTTACAATAAGAAATTTATCGGCGCTTATAGGATTTTGCTTATCTATAATTTTAGAAATTACTCTTTCTACCAGTACCGCAGTTTTACCTGAACCCGCAGCTGCAGATACAAGTATATTTCCGTTTGTAACAATTGCCTTTTCCTGCATTTGGGTAGGTTTAAACGCCATCTAGTTGCAACTCCTTTCTATCTCCGATATTACCTCTTCTTTTTTAAGCGAGGGTACCCTTATACGATTTCTGTCTTCCACTCTGCAAACAGTTGCAAAATCGCAATATTCACACGCCTTTCCGTCAAGACCGTCAATAGGTTCTGCATCAATACAACCGGAAAAAATATTTTTGGCGGTGCTCTTTATCTTGCCGTTTACAAAATTGAATATCTTTTCAAAATCTTCCTCTTCAATATAGCTTTCCGAAGGATTTTTTTCATTGAATTTCGGAATAAATTCTCCCTTATTACCCTTTTCCATTGCAGTTGCCAGTTCCTTTTTTGAAGGCAATATTCCGTTCATTCTTCTATCGGCGGGCTTTGAGTGCTTTTGATGCTTTGCCTTCATATAAAAGATTCCCCCCGCCTTACCGGAAAAATCGCTGCTGTTTTTTAAGGCATAAAGATATAATATCATCTGCATATTCTGCCCGTAAAGTATGTCGGGAAGTTTGAATTTTCGTTCACCGGTTTTGTAATCGACTATTCTTATATAATCGTTCCATCTGTCGACACGGTCTACAACTCCGTTTAAGACCACCTGTGCATCGTCAAGCTGTATTCTTATTGCCGGAATATCGCCGTCATTATCACTGAATTTAAGTTCACAACAAACCGGTTCAAATTCTGTTTGAGCAAATTCACTGCAAAGTCTTTGAACAACATATCTTAATGTCCTTTTTATAAGAAGCACTTGATATTTCATCTCGAGCGTCTCAATGGCTTTATAACCGTCAATTGAATTAAGATATTCCTCTACCAAAGAATCGGTTTCCTGCCGAATTTTATCTTCGGAGAAATCGGCAATTTTCTTGCCGTATTGATCAACAATTCGTTCTAAAACATAATGAACAACTGTACCTGTTTGTGCCGGATTGAATTTTGCAGGAATAATATTTTGTGCCCTAAGGCCATACTTGCAAAAATATTTAAACGGACAACCGTTATAGCTTTCAAAGGCAGTTGGTGACATTTTGAGTGTGGTACCAAAAAGATTACGGGCAGTCTCCTCAGAAAGTGACGCTTTAACTGCAGAAATGCCACTGCTTACAGCTTCGAGCCTTTCTTCCATATCCTCGTTTTTAAGAGCTTCCCTTAGTGTTCTTGAATCAATATTTTCAGGATAGCTTCTGCGACAAAATTCCGAAAAGCAGGACTGAACCGTTTCGGGAATATTCTGATATGTAAGCTTTGATGGCTCATAAACCGTAGCGCAATTTAGATTTTTTTGAATAACCTCTATAAATGCAGATGGCTCCGATTTTGTTCCATCATTTAAAAACATGGTAGTGCTGACAAATAGCTTGTCCGACGGACAACAAAGATTACTGTAAACCAAAAATTCTTCGTCTATGGCATTATCCTCAGTTATATCACGTATATCAATATCAAGCTCTATCAGCTTTGACCTTTCACTTGTACCAAAAATGCTTGATAAAGGTGCATTTTTAGGGAAAATGCCCTGATTCGCACCCATAATAAAGGCGTATTTCGGTCTTGAAGGACGAATCCTGTCTGCAGCGCCAAAGGTAACCTCATCCACATTCTGAGGTATTATACCTACATCCGTAAAAGCAATTGCATTTTTTAAGCTCTCGCAAAATTCGTCTTTTGAGACTAAGGAAGAGGAAAAACAGCTTACCATACTGTCTAAAAGCGACATCAGAGTATCCCATGATTTCCTAAGGGCTTCTGCATATATCTGCTCACCCTTTTCTTCATACGCCTTTGCGAGTTTTGCAAAGCTGTTAGCAGCGTTACAATTTTCAAGAAGCTTTACTATCGCCACAGCCATATCCTCGACACTACCGCAAAACTTCATTTTGAAATCTTTGAGAATCCGCATTACACGGTCTCTTAATTCGTTTATTTCTTTAAGTTGTTCCTTTTCTTTATCATTTATTCCGGTTTTAAATCCGCATGGGTTCATTTCCCAATTTTCTTCCCATAAGCTGCCGTCTATATCCCAAATATGTGTGTAATTCTCTATTTTGGAAATTTCCTCTGTTGAGAGAATTCCGATGCCTGATTTTAAAAACCGCAAAATCTTTTCAGTTGAAAATTTTCTCGACGCATCTATTGCCGACAAAACAGCATTAGCCGCAGGAAGCGAAGAAAGCGGTTGCCTTTTATCAATAAAACAGGAAACATCGTTTTTTTCACAGGCGAATTTAAGGGGGGATTCATAAGGTGCTGTATCCCGTGCAATAACAACAAAATCACTGAATCTCGCATTCTCCTCCCTTACAAGTTTACGAATGTTTCTGGCAACAAATTCTGCCTCGTCGTATACCGTTTGCGCTTTGCATACAATAATGTTTTTACTCTCTATACTCTCCCGAATTTCACCCGAAAAAATGAGGTTTTCCAATAGCCTCATATCGCTACTTCCATAACGGCTGTTTGCAAGATGTGTTTCATCTCCAATTTTTACAGAATGCAAAGAAGCGTAATTTAGAATTTTTCTTTTTGTCTTTTTAATGTTTTTCAAAAGACTGTATTCCCTGGTGTCAGAAGGGTCGTCTGTGATAGCTATTGTCACATTTGCTGCCGATGCTATTATGCGTTCGAGAATTTTAAATTGCTGACCTGTAAATCCTTCAAAGGAATCTATGAAGACCGTAGCATCTTTAAAATAATCATTTTCTTTCAGTCTTAAATAAAGTTTATCTAGACGGTCTGAAGGGTCAATAAACCTTTCCGCTACAAACATATTATAGTTGCGAAAAATAATTGATGTGTCCAAAAGTTTAAAAGAAAGAGCCGTACCTTCACATTTTTTTGCCGCATCAAGCAGTTGCTCTGCAGAGATGGCACTTTGTTTAAATTCCTCTATCTGCGCCAACATACCTTTTGCGAAGGACATCGACTTAGCATATCCGTTCCAGAGGGTGAGGTCATCACGGCTGATCCGCACAGCTCTATTCATCAGAATAAGTTTATCAGCCTCAGTCAAGGTTTTGGCACAAATTCCGCCTGTAATTCTTTCTACCTCATCGCAAAGGCGTGTAAAGCTTAAAACTGACACTCTTTGTGCAAGTGCGTCACCCAGTCTTTTGAGTACTGCTCTCTCACTCTGAAAAGAAGACTGTTCAGGCACTAAAAGTATAGGGTGTACGCCTAAACTAACCGCTTTTTCTATTCTGTTTAGTATTTCAAAACTTTTTCCGCTTGAAGCACGTCCCGTAATTAAGGATAACACCTACAACACCTCAACTTTATGGATATATTTTTATTTTAACATATCTCCTTTAACAAATAAACTATATATTTTTAATTCGAAAAGTCGCACCGAAAAGCACCTATATACTATATCTATAAACAAAACACCATTGCGCAAACCCCTAAAGGCTCACATTTCAATGGTGTTTTCAGCCGCAAGAGCATCACAAATCCGAACTCCTTTGGATTTGTGACCAATGTGTTCGAACCACTACATATTAAATCAATGCGAAGCATTGTATATCATCAATTTCAAAGAAATTGCATATCATCAAGACGGAGTCTTGTATATCATCATTGCGAAAGTCCTTTCTATACACGCTTTGCGTGATGATATACAGCCTGTCGGCTGATGAGATACAACGATGGCGTTGCTATCGTTGATGATATACCATTGCTTTCGCAATGGATAAAAAAATCGACAAGTCGAAACTTGTCGATTTTTTGGCTGGGGAATAGGGATTTTCCACGCTCTTCCTTGCGCTATCGCCTCGTCAACGCTCGTTGCCCACGTCGGCGAAAACAGTACACTGTACTGTTTTCTTCCGCTTCGCTCCCTCCTTGTTCGAATCCCTATGTATTGCCTCAACAAGACAAAAAATAATAGCCCACCCTTCAGGGTGAACTATTATTTTTGGCTGGGGAATAGGGATTCGAACCCCAACAAACAGAGTCAGAGTCTGTCGTGCTACCGTTACACAATTCCCCAATATTTTTTTGACAGCAAGATTATTATACCGCATTTTTTGTGGATGTCAAGATAATTTTTTTGTTTTTATACCTTTTTTATAAAACTATCCTCCGCAAATGCGGAGGATAGTAATTGGTGCTTATGCTTTTTGAGCGTATTCGAAAACCTTTGCAGGAAGTTCTGATTCGTCGCATGATACTGTGAAACAGAACTCGACATCATCAATTTTTGAAAGTCTTTCAAAAAAGTCTGCTAGGCAGTTATAATCACGTGTGCCTATTCTGAGTGTTGCATCTCCGAAGATGTGGGTTACATCGTGGTTTCCTGCTTTTATTCCGGCTAACATACCAAAGTATTCACCGTAACCACTGATTGCATAATCGTCTGCATAAACAAGTCTTGCCTTATGAGTAACGGAAAAAGTAAGGGTGCCGCCCTTTTCTATACATACAACATTACCTAAACTGGTTTCTGTTGCTGCGTTCACCATTTCCACTAACTTTTTGGTTTTTCCGGAACCTTTTTTTCCGATAATGAGCTTAATCATAAAAAACACTCCTTTTATTTATACCGCCGAAGCGGTTATTTCCTTTATTTTGCAAGGCGGCTTTCAAGTTTTGCCTTTTCCTCTTCATATCCCGGTTTTCCGAGCAAAGCGAACATATTTTTCTTATAGCTTTCAACACCCGGTTGGTCAAACGGGTTCACACCCAACAGATATCCGGAAACTGCACAAGCCTTTTCAAAAAAGTATATTAATTGACCTAAATGCTCCTCATCTGCTTTATCAAGCGAAATAACGAGGTTGGGAACGCCGCCGTCCGTATGGGCAAGGACTGTACCCTCAAAGGCCTTTTCATTTACAAAAGAAAGTCCCTTACCTGTCAAGAAGTTAAGGCCATCGCCGTCGTTATCTTCCTTCTCAATCGTTATATCGGCGCCGTTATCAGCTATAGTTACAACCGTTTCAAATAAAATTCTTGTGCCGTCTTGAATAAACTGACCCATAGAATGAAGATCGGTAGAGAAGGTAACAGATGCGGGGAACAGACCCTTATTATCCTTTCCTTCGCTTTCTCCGTAAAGCTGCTTAAACCATTCAGCCATCATTGTAAATCTGGGTTCATAAGAAACCAAAAGCTCGATTTGCTTACCCTTACGGTACAATGCGTTTCTTAAAGCAGCATAAGTATAGCAATCGTTTTTATACATATCCTCTTCACTATACTGCTTTGCCGCAATTTGAGCACCCTTCATAAGTGCATCGATATCTACACCTGCTGCTGCAATAGGAAGAAGACCGACTGCTGTTAAAACTGAAAATCTGCCTCCGACATCGTCCGGCACCACAAAACATTCGTAGCCCTTTTCGTCTGCTAACTTTTTAAGTGTACCACGGGATTTATCGGTAGTACAATATATACGCTTTGCAGCTTCGCTCTCGCCGTACTTTTCTTCGAGATATTTTCTAAATACTCTGAATGCAACTGCCGGTTCTGTGGTGGTACCGGATTTGGAAATAATATTTACCGATACTCTTTTACCTTCACATATTTTTAATAAGTCAGAAAGATTTGAACCGCTTATGTTATTACCCGAAAAATATATTTCGGGAGCGTCACCGCAAAGAGTGTTATAATAAGGTCCTTTTAAAAACTCAATAGCTGCACGAGCCCCTAAATAGGAACCGCCTATACCTATAACTATAAGAACATCGGTATCTTCCTGAATTTTTTTAGCAGCCGCCTTAATTCTTGCGAATTCCTCTTTATCATAGTCAAAAGGAAGATC
>JAGAZW010000162.1 GCA_017939855.1 Clostridia bacterium
AATAATTATAATTCCCAAAAGGACTCTATTTTCTCTGGCGGGAGGTACTATTATCGCAATAAACATACCGTATAGTGCCACACCTAAAGCACTTAATGCTCTTATTGGCAAAATACTGCCTGAAAGTGCGCCTAAAAACGTACCACTGACCCAGCCTATGAGGGATATAAGAATAAGACCGTAGCAGTAATACGGAGAGAGTTTGCCGGGAACAGAGGAGCTGACCCCGAAAATTTCATCCGTATTTCCGAAGGCTACAAAAAATCTGTGTATCATAGGAGTAGAGGTAGAAAATTTTTGTGATAGGGAAGAGGACATAAGGCTATATCTTAAATTAATGATTAACTGTGAAAGAGCCATTTCTATGTAACTTGAAGATGCAGAAATAAGGCCGAGGGCTGCAAATTGACCGGCAGAAGTAAGGTTAGTGGCGGAAATGAGTACAGACTCAAAAACACTTAACCCTGCATCAGTCGCAGTAATACCGAAGGTAAATGAAACAGCTAAATAACCTAAGAAAATGGGTATGCCGTGCTTTATTCCTCTTATAAAATTAGTCATACGGTTCATAATATCCTCTGTTCTCCCCAAATCGCTACTAAAATTTTAGATTATATAATATTTTAACACTTTTTTGAGGATATGTAAATAAATTTTAAAGCATTTTTAAAAACAGAAACGAATACAACAAAAAGTGCAGTAAACAGTATAAAAAGTTAATATAAGTTATTGACATTATACAAATGGAATGATAGAATGAAAATAAAGAAAGGAAATATATGGAAGAATAAACGCAAACGGCCTAAAAAGTACGAATAAAAACAATTATATGTAAGTATGTCCGCCTAACCGATTAGTTCTTTACGTTTCCTGCAAGAGAACTGTCGGTTTATTTTAATTCAGTATGAAAGGAAGTATGTTTATGAAAAACTACTGTAGGTTATTGGCCCTTGTGTTGTCGTTTGCGATTATTTTTACAGCACTACCTGTTCTTCCTTCTGTGGCAGAACCGTCAGCACAAGAAACGGTTTATGCCACCGACGACACAGATATTACGCAAACACAGACGCAAGTTTCGGGGGAGTCTTATCCTCTTTACGAGATTATAGAAAAGCGTGAATCTGATACTAAGCATTTTCGTATGAGTGACGGTAGTATTACTGCAGCAGTTTACCCATATGATGTGCATTTTAAAAATTCCGAGGGTGAATTTTTGGACATTGATAATAGTTTGGCGTCCGAAAACGACGGCAATGATAAAGTGTTGTCCAACCAAAACAATGAAACCTTTGTTAAGTTTATGAAAAAAAGCAACCCTAATAAGCTTTATACAATTAATAAAGGTGAGCATAAAATTAAAGTATCTATTGAAGGCGTTTCTAAGGTTGAAGCTACCGAAGAAAGCAGTACAGGTGATATTTTAACAGATAGTAAGTACCAACTAAAAAATATAGGTAGCAAAATTACTTATACTGATATTTTAGATAATACTGACATAGAATTCACCTTAATATCAACAGAGCTTAAAGAAAATATTATTTTAAAAGAAAAGGTTGATTTTAACAGCCTTGTTTATACATACCATTTAAACAACAGTCTTGATGCGGTTCAAAAAGACAGCAAAAATATTGAGGTTTTTGATAAAGACGCTAATTTTATATTTAATATTTCAGCTCCTGTTATGTGGGACAGCGAGGGTAATTATTTTGATGATCTAACTCTCGAAATTTTAGAGGAGAAAAACAGTAAAATAAAGGTTAAATTAGTATGGAAAGCACCTGAAAGCGCCCAATATCCTGTAACGATTGACCCTGTAATGAGCTTTTGTATTGACAGAAATAACATACAGGATACCCACATAATCAGCGCATATCCCACTACTAATTATGATGCAAACAATCATATTCGTATAAGAAATAACGGATATGCAATGCTCAAGTTTCCGACTCCCTCGTTAAATAGCGGCGATAAAATCATTAATGCACAGTTAGTTCTCACTCCATACGGTGCATTTGATAATTCGTTAAGTATATATACTAATGAAAATTCTTATAACCCTCCGCTTTATATAACTGCGCATAAAATACTGCGCAGCTGGAGCGAAACTACCGCAACCTATACAAACGTTAATCCCGACAACGGATTTTATGACAGTACGGTTCAGTCCTATCGTGTTGTAGACGGTGACGGTTCTCAATACGCCTGGGACATAACCCGACTTGTAAATGAATGGACAGAAGGGTATGCTTCAAATTACGGTATATTATTAAAGTATGCTGCAGCTCCATCTGACGGAAGTATGTTTGATTCATTTTTCTGTTCTACAAACGGAGCGTATATAGCTTCATATGCTTGGCCGCAGATGATTTACCAATATGTTAATACAACAGGAATTGAAGATTATTTTTCCTATCACACCCAGAGTATCGGTTATGCAGGAACCGGTTACACAAATGATTTATCAGGAAACTTAACCCTTGTAAACAACGTATTTACAACGGGCGGTTCACTTATGCCCATTTCAGTATCACTGGTATATAATACAAGCAATGTAACAACTACACATATGCCATATGGTCGTGGTTGGCATTTAAACTGGGCACAAAAAATCGACTGGTCGGTAAAATCTAACTATAACAGCACACAGTATGCAAAATATACCGACGGTGACGGGACGGCGCATTTTTTTGAGTTGGATGCTTCTACGAAAAATGGTACAGACGAAATAAACCCCGATAGAAAGATATATTTTATTAATTCTACCGGCGACTACAAAATGACCGACAGCAGCGGTACATGTATGTATTTTAAACGTAACGGTACCCTTAATAAGTGGTATCTGTATAAGGTTGAAGATATATACGGCAATTATATACAGATTACCCTTAATTCCTCCGATCTTAATCGGGTGGAAAGAGTAGAGTCTTCTACAGGCAGTGTTGTGGATTTTGTTTATAGCCAGTTTGGATTTTTGACCCAAATAAAATATTATGATGAAGGTGCGGAAAAAATAATCCGTATAGGCTATAACAAATATGTTACAACCCACAATAATTGTGTAAGCGATATAACCTATCCTGATAATACCGCCGTTCAGTATCACTATTACGATACTACAAAATATCTGTCAAAAGCGGTGGATATTGGCGGACAGAGTATAGTTTATAATTATAAATGGACTACTCCTATGAGGGTTAATTATGTTGCCGAACAAAGCAGCACATCCGAAATCGGCAACGAGATGTCAATGACCTATCAGTCAACCGCCACAGTTTTTAACGATGTTACAAACAACCGTAAATACTTATATACATTTGCCCAGAACGGAACCCTTAAAAGTGCGGTTGACATCACCGCCAACGACGGTAACGGCTATGGTCAGTACTATGAGTATAATAACGGTATCACAACCGAAACTACAGGTACAGGGAATCTCACCTTTATAAGCAAAACTCAGAAAAGCACAGTTAATCTTATCAAAAACCATAGTTTTGAGAGCAGCACAAATCTGCCCACATTCCAAGTGTGGAACGAAACTATTGGCACCTCTACAGGTGGTGTGAGTACAAGTAAGAGTAATATAGGAAGTTACTCATATAAACTTTATAGACATGAGCAAAGCAATTCTTCATGTGTGTTAGGATTTTATTCGGTAAATCTTACGGGCGGTGTAACTTATACTCTTTCTGCGTACGTTAATACTTCTCAAATGGTATCTACTGGCAAGGGAGCCAGTGTATTAGCAATTTGCAGCGATTTTCGAACAGAAAGCCAATATGTAACTGAAACAAGTGATACATGGCAACGTATATCCGTGACCTTTACGCCAAGCGTTTCGGAATACGTAAGTATCTGTATGACTCTAAGCGGTGCTACAGGTAGCGTTTATTTCGATAATATTCAGCTTGAAGTGGGAGATTTATCCGAATATAATCTGCTTGAAAACGCAGGATTTGAAAGAGACACTTCTACTACGCCTGACGGTTGGTATGCCTCCGCCGCCAAAGGAACTATATCCACAAGCGTTTATGCTTCTGGCGCTCATTCCTTAAAATTTGAGGGCGGAACCAGTAAACACATACACGTTTATCAACCTGTAAAGGTGCCTAATGGTAAAAACGGAGATGTTTATGTAATATCTGCATTTGCCAAGGCGACGTCTGTTCCCGCAATGGGATACAGATATTCTGTTATGGTGCGTTTTATTAAAAGTGGCAGTATAGTAAACGAACAAAATATTCTGTTTAATTCCTACACCACCGAATGGCAGAAGGTATCAGGTGCTGCAAAGGCAACGGGTGATTATGATACTATACAGTTTTGGCTGCTATACTATAATAATTGCAATACAGTTTATTTTGACAACGCCCAACTTGTAAAGGATACCTTTGGTACAACCTATACCTACGATTCAAACGGTAATCTTATAAGTACGATTGATTTGCAGGGACAAGAGGAATACACCTTTAAGTATAATAGCAATAATCAGCTTATAAAGGAAACCAACATTTCGGGAAGCAAAATATTCTATACATATAACAGCTCTAAAAAGCAACAATTAGACCTTGTATCCGCCGGAGGCAACAGCACCTATTATGATTATGACAGTCACGGTAATGCAGTGACAACTTCCACCTACGGCAGCGGACTTACAGACGGTACATACTATTACGTGCAGAATGTATATTATTCGAAATATTTTAATGTTGTCAATTCGGGAACAACAAGTGGGACGGCAGTTATTATTGAAGATTTGAAACAGAATAGTGCCCAGCGTTGGAAACTGATTAAAAATACCGATGGCAGTTACAGTATGTCTCCCGAATGTGCGCCGAGTATGCTTCTAAGTGTCAAGGGATCCACTTTATCTAACGCCAACACACTTGCGTTATATCCTTCCGGTGCGCAAAGCTATCAAAAATTCAATCTTGTAAAGCAAAGCGGAAATGTATATTATTTCGATATAACTGGTAGCACCAATTATTCCGTTGAGTGTAGTGAGAGCTATATTTATTCCCATACCATGCATCACGGTCAGTTGCAACAATTTGTGTTAATCCCTGCTCGTGGTAATCACACGGCTCAATATCCTGCGATAATTTCCACTGCCACCTACACCGAAAACGGTGAATATACCTCATCTGTGACCGACAGCAGAGGCAATACTGTAAGCTATGAGTATAATGAGGATAGG
>JAGAZW010000163.1 GCA_017939855.1 Clostridia bacterium
CCTCTTACAGCAATTGCAGATTTTGAAGAGCTTGGCAAAACCAACCCCGTTTTTGCTCATCTTTCTGAGCTTGTAAAAGCCAATAACGGTCTTTGGAACAGTGAAGCGGAGAAATATCTGCTTGAAAACGCAAAAAGTATTGATTAATTGTGGAGGTACTATAAATGAAAGCGATTATGTATGGCGGAGGTAATATCGGTCGAGGATTTATCGGTATGCTATTATCAAAATCAGGATATGAGGTTACCTTTATAGATGTTATGGACACTGTTGTCGATACTTTAAATAGAGAACATACCTATCCTGTACGCATCATAAAAGGCGATACATATGAGGATATTGATGTGGAAAATGTATCTGCTATAAACGGTAAAGATGTCAATGCTGTAGCCGAGGCAATAGCAAACGCTGATATAATGGCGACAGCTGTCGGTGTCAATGTTTTAAAATTTATTGTCCCGAATATAGTGGAGGGTCTTCGCCTTCGTAAAGAAAGAAATCTTCCGCCTTTTAATATCGTTATCTGCGAAAATCTTATGGATGCGAATAAGGTTTTAGAGGGTATGATAAAAGAAAAACTTTCTGATGACGAGCAGAAATGGTTTGACGAAAATGTAGGTCTTGTGGAGGCATCTATAGGAAGGATGGTTCCCGTCCAGACAGAAGATATGAAGGACGGTAATCCTATGCGCATATGTGTTGAGAGCTATAATTATCTGCCTGTTGATAAGGATGCTTTTAAGGGCGAAATACCCCAGATAGATAATATGATTCCGTTTTCACCTTTTGATTTCTATATAAAGAGAAAACTTTATATACACAATATGGGACACGCCATCTGTGCATATCTTGGAGATTTGTATAAACTCGAATACATTTATGAATCCATAGATAAAGATGATGTTTATATAATAGTTCGTGGAGCTATGGAAGAAAGTGCACGAGCACTTTCTAAGAAATACAATGTAATGTTAGAGGATATAATTCTCCATATTACAGATCTTCTCGACCGCTTTACAAACGCTGCATTACGTGATACTTGTAAACGTGTAGGAGGAGATCCGGCTCGTAAGCTATCGCCAAAGGATAGACTTATAGGTGCATCAAAACTCGCAATTGAAATGGGTATTACTCCTGTATATATATCGATTGGTGTAGCGGCAGCACTTTTCAGATATCTTTCAGAAGCACAGGACAAAACCCTTACCCCCGAACTGATACTCGAAGAGGTTTGCTGTCTTAAAACGGATGAAGAGCTCTCAAAGCTTGTTGTCAATATGTTTGCACTTATGAAAAACGGAACATCTCTAAAGGATATTCGCAGATACGCAGACAAAATTGTGGCCTCAAAACTAATTAATGTTATTTAAAAAAACCATTTAAAAGAATATCAAAACACCGTCTTAATCCGCAAAAGGAAAGGGATGGTGTTTTTGCATTTGCAGCTCTCTTAGGCTTCAAGTCCCGTCATTTTCATAATAAAAAAATTCCAAACCAAACCTCAATGGTCTGATTTGGAATCTTGGTGCGAGTGACGGGACTTGAACCCGTACGTCGTGGACACACGCCCCTCAAACGTGCCTGTCTGCCTATTCCAGCACACTCGCATATTCTGTTGTTCTTTTCAAGGCGCCCAACTATTATATCATCAAGCGCCTTGAATGTCAACAATAAATTTACCTTTTTTAAAAAAATAAAAGAGAAAGTGTTAATTGCACTCAGCCACTAATGGACCTGCAAGTTCTTTAAGATAGAAAAGTCTGCCGGGAAGGGTAGGTATAAAGGTAGATGTAATGTGTTTATCGGGTCCATAGTGCAGGGTGGTGAGGAAACTCATACCTTGCCAACCCATACCACGTCCTAATGCACCGTCGGCGCCGCCGATAGCATAGTCTGCCTTTAAAAACAGTCCGGGACCTATTGTATTTGCTGTGCAAGGTACAAGGGTAGTTCTGCTTTTAAAGCTGGTGATAGCATTTTGTTCGATGGTCAAGGGGTGAAGCTTTGCGCCTATGCGGTAGGGAGCTTCTTTCCAGCTTTCAAGCGTGTCATATTCTGTTGCAAACTGTGGTTCCCAGAAAGCTATATGGCACATTCTTCCGATACCGTAAACCAATACAAGCTTAGCGCCCGCAGCTTTCAATGAAGCGATTTTTTCGGGATAGGTGGGAAGGTTGCTTTTTGTTGCGAAATTACGCTGTGCTTCGGGAATTGTGTTGTTAAGCTTTCCGAAGAAGGCTTGTTTCATAGAGTATTCAAAGGAAGCGGGATTTGAACTATCGAGGGTATTTCCTTCTGCGTCTGCCCACTCATCCATATTGAAGGTGTAAACATGGTCACAGCAGATGTTCCATTCATTGAGGAAGTAAACTGCCCACTTATACATACCCATAGGACCTACAGGCAATATCATAGCGCACTTTCTGCCTTCCTCACGGGTTAATTTGATTTGCATTGCAATTTCATGACCCATAAGGGTATCAAAATCGCTCAATGATTCACATTCAACGGGATTAAAGTCCTTATTCCAGAAGGACTCTCTTGCGACACCCATATCGCAACATTTATCAATTTTTTCCATATCCCAGCCAACCGGGTAAAAACCTTCAAGCAGGGAACCTTTAACAGTGCTGTTAAAATCCATAATAAAAATCTCCTTTTCATTTTAAGGCAAAAGCCTTTTGGTTGTACCTTTTAGGTAGGCCTGGCATTGACGGAAACCTTCGGCGTAATCTGCGCCGCACTGGTATCCACGATAACGAGAACATGTCTTGACCATATCCGGAAAATCAATTCCGTCGTGATCTCTCATCCAGACAATCTGACTTTCGTGACACTCGAGCATCTGAAGCTTTAAGTCGATTTCTTCGGTTATGTCAACGAATTCAGTTGGAACAAAGTTTACTCCCGCAAGAGTATCCATATAATAAATGGGAACAACCTTAGCCGGTTCGCCATCCATTTTACTGTATTTATGAGGATAGTCGGTGTGATTTGGAAGTGTCGCTGCAAAACTTGCGTCAAAAACAAGTCTTGAAACCGCTGTGTGATCGGGCATATAGTCATCGGGATTATGTGTGATTATAAAATCAGGATTTGCATAACGAATAACATCTATGATTTTGTCTCTGGCTTCCTTATTGTTATCGTAAATGTCAAGGTCGTTAAATTCAGCGGAAATAACCTCGATTCCCGCAAGACTGCCCGCCTTACGAGCTTCATTTGCTCTTATAACAGTGAGTTCGTCGGGCGGGATTATAACATGACCTAAATTACCCGTTGAGACATGGCAAACAATAACCTTATCGCCCCGTTTAACGCATTTTGCAAGTGTACCCGCACATGCAATTTCAATGTCATCAGGATGACATCCGATAGCTAAAACATTCATATATTTCGTCCCTTTCCACTCTTATTACTTTGATTTTAATATATTCATATAGATAAATCTATTGACAATCGGTTTAAAAATTTATAAAATAAGACTATCAAGAAATAAAAAATTAAGTTTGGCTTTTTTAGGTGATGTTTTGAAGACAGAAATAGGAATACACATTAATGCAGAGATAAGGGTAACTCGACTAATAAGTGCTTTCTACTATGAATTTCCCAACGATTTTAATTTTGAGGGAGAAAGTCATCCGGGCTGGGAATTTGTTTATGTAGAAAAGGGGAGTGTGAGTGTTAAGGCGGATCATATGACCTATGTTCTCAAAAGAGGCGAAATGGTCTGTCATAAACCGTATGAGTTTCATTGTGTGAATCCGTATGAGGAAAACACATCGGTAATAATTTTTTGCTTTGAATGTACGGGAGAAAAAATGCAGTATTTTAACAATAAGATAATTTCTGTCAATCAGCGCCAGAAACATTATCTTAACGATATTGTTGAAAACGCATCCAAACTCCTAATTCCAAAAAGTCCACTTCAAATAGCGGCAGACGGCCATATGGATCGTTCTGCCGACGGTACAGTGGCTCAAGAACAGTACATAGGCAACACCGTAGAACTTCTCATTCTCTCTTTAATGAACTCGGAAATTACCGAGCGTAAAAAAAGGGTTGAATATTATGAGCACTCTTTACAGCGCAGAACGATTACGGCAGATATTATTGAGTATCTTAACGATAATATCTCACAACCGATTCGTCTTTCTGATATTTGTGAAAAATTCTCATACTCGCTTTCGAGTATAAAGCGCATTTTTAAAAGCGAAACGGGATGCACGGTTATAGATTATTTAAATAACCTACGCATAAACAAAGCGAAAGAACTTCTGGTCTATAGTAATTCTTCGATAGAGAATATTGCCTGTATGTTGGGGTTTTCTAACACATATTACTTTTCAAACTGCTTTAAAAACAAGGTTGGTGAAAGTCCTTTAAAATATCGGGTAAAAAACAGAAGCAATAAAAACTAAGTGGAGGATAATTTTTGCTTAAAAGGGAGAAATAATTCCAAATATTTCAGCAAACTATATTAAA
>JAGAZW010000164.1 GCA_017939855.1 Clostridia bacterium
CCTAAAGCCGAAATTATATAACTTTTCTCAATTTCAATATAATCGAAACATGAACACAAGGTTAATGCCGCAAAAGGTATCAAAATCAAACTTAATATTTTTCTCACCGCTACCCGATTTCCTCCATTTTATAGCCTTTATAAAACTATTTCGGTTGTCTGTTTATATTGTGATTAAATTGCGGTCGTTGTTTCATACTCGGCCAGGGAGCACGAATAACAGTGTCTTTAAGCTGTTGAAAGCCTGCTTTCTTTAAAGAAATAGTGTAATCTGTACCAAATGATTTCATACTCAATACCCTTATAGTAAATATACACCCTGCTCCAATATATCCGTACAATCCGAAAACCGAACTGATAAGAAGTAATATTATCCTCAGATACACAACAACTCCTCTAAGTCTCGGCACCATAAGACCCGCAATACCGCTGAGTGCCACCGCAATAAGCACCGGTGCACTGACAATTTTTGCCTCTACTGCCGCTTGTCCTACCACAAGGCCGCCCACTATACTCAACGCTGAGCCCTGACTTTCAGGTGTGCGGATTCCGGTTTCCTTTAAGATTTCAAAAACCAGAATAAGCATAAACGATTCTGCCAAAGTTGACATCGGTACACCTTCTCTTAGACGTGAAATAGTCAGTACAAAGGGCGTTGGCAAAAGTCCTGAATGAAAGGTAGTAAGAGCGACAAAAACTCCCGGTACACTCACGGCTATAAAAAAACATATATATCTTAAAACTCTGCCTACTGAAGAAATCAGGAAATTCTGGTAATAATCTTCGTCAGACTGAAAATTTTCCGAAAAGAGGTATGGTAAAGTAAGCACCACAGGAGTACCGTCTACCACCACAGCAATTCTTCCCTCAAGCAATCGTGCCGCCACTACGTCGGGTCGTTCGGTGCTTCCTGACGTTTTAAGTAAAGAAAATTTATGTGAAGATATATGCTCTGCAATATAGTTGCTGTCAAGTATTCCGTCTATATCTATTTTCCCTATATCTTTTTTTAATTTCTCAACCCCTTTTTTATCGGCGAGACTTCCTAGATAACATATAAAAACCGCCGTTTTTGTGCGTCTTCCTACCCTCATAAACTCAATATTCAGATCGGGAGTCAAGAGTTTCCGACGAATAAGGGCGAGGTTAAGCATTGCTGCCTCGTCAAAACCCTCTCTAGGTCCTTTAAGAACCCTTTCATCACTCGGCTCATTTATCCCCCTTGTGCGCCAACCCTTTGTGTTGATAGTAAGCGCTTTGAGGCTTCCGTCTATTATAAGCAGAGTGTCGCCGTAAAGCATTGCGGATAACATTTCCGATATCTGTGCTGCTGTTGATACTTCTCCAGCAAAAAGAATATTCTCAGATACATAAATATAATCCGGAATTTTACCCTGCGGGACACTCGCTTTTAAAATACTTCTTATAACCGAATGATTCAAAATCTCATTATTTACCATACCGTCGAAATAGAAAAGAGCTGCCTTCACACCACTTTTCCCTATTTCTACAAATCTACTTCTTAGTATCTGATCCTTTTTAAATATCCCTTTAATACAGGCAATATCCTTCTCTATCTCTCCACTTAGATATTGTCCTTCGTAGTCCGATAAATTCCCTGCCATTTTTCACTTCACCCAATATTGTTTTTCTTATTATTCCATATTTTAAATATTCTATTCCGTAAAGCCCATAAGATTATCATATTCACGAGCAATAGTATTCCAGGTGATAGGGCCTACCGCACCGTTTACGGGAAGTCCGAACAGTCGTTGAAATGTTTCTACAGCATTTCTTGTAGCAGAACCGAAATATCCCGTTACGGGAATTTTAGGTATTGCGGTATTAATATCGGCTATACCAGACAAATAGCTTTGAAGGTCTGTAACATTTTGACCCTCCATCCCTTCAGACAAAAAATATCCCGGATATAGTTTTGCTCTGCCGCCGGTATAGTTTTCGCCTAGGGAAGCTACCGTTTCGGTATAAATTCTATCTAGCATATCCCATGTAGTAAGGGCTACCTGACCTGTCGGCTCAAGTCCGTAAAATGTTTGAAATTCCCTTACAGCCTGGGCGGTCGTGGAATCGAAAATGCCGTTTATCGGTATTATAGAAAGGCTTGGATTAAAATAGGCAATAACATTTAGATAATACTGAAGTGTTCTGACATCAA
>JAGAZW010000165.1 GCA_017939855.1 Clostridia bacterium
AAAGTTCTGCAAAAATATCTGTTCCTTTTTCAACTATACGAGCCACTCTAATAACGCTGATACCCTGTAAAGTACCGCCCTGAACGATATTTTTAAGTTCAATAAATCTTCTTTCTAATCTATGAGAAAGAATCGGTGTTTCTACACCATCGATTACTGCGGTTTTTAAGTCTTTAAATTCGGCTTTTGCTTCTACAGAATACTTGTCAAGCAAAAACTCTAATTTTTCCTGAAATACTTTCATAATATCCTCTCCTTAAAGCATTTTTATACGTGGCTTATATTTTTCAAGATAAGCCGCATTCTTTTCATCGCCACCGGGGGTATTAGCACTTGACCAAACAGGTGGTGTTATACCTCTTTCTATACACTGTTTAACACATTCAATTTCAAGTAAATGCGCAATATAGAAGTCAATTATATTTGATACAGGCGCAATTGGTGTTTCAAGTCCGGGTACATTTACGACAGCATCGCCAACGGGGTTAAAGTCATCAATACAAACGTCGGCATAATCGAAAAGATTTGTTTTATTCGGATGGCGGATAAAGTGATCCTCTGGCATTTCGTTTTGCCAATAGCTACTTGAAATAGCAATAATTTTCACACCGTTTTTCTTGGCTTCCATAACTGCGTCAATGGTTGCAGGGTTAATGCCGATATTGTGGAATACAATTAAAAGGTCGTCTTTTTTAAGGTCGTAGTATTTTATAATTGCGCTACCGTAGTTAACGGTTCTTTCAAGCTCCAGATACTTTAAAGCCTGATTAAATACCGAAAGACCTGTTTCCATAATGGGATTAATACAGGAAAGTCCTCCTGCACGGAAGAACATTTCACCCATACAAAGAGTTGTATGTCCACCACCGCCATAAACATTGATAAGGCGGTCATTTTCTATTGCATCCGCCATTAAAGACGCTGCTTTTTTAATGTTTTCGCTTTGTGTTTCATTTACCTTTTTAAAATTTTCCAAAAGACTTTCAAAATATCTAAAATCATTCATCTAACATCATCCTTTCAATTTGTTCTCTTGTTGGAATAGAATTTAAAACACCTTTTTTAGTAACCGAAAGTCCTGAAGCACAAACTGCATACTTACAGGATTCTTCAAGTGTCTTACCCTCAGCCAAACAGACCGCGAGAACACCGTTGAAGGTATCCCCTGCACCTGTTGTGTCGACAGGTTTAACATCAATCGCTTTTATAAAGATGTTATCATTTATACTGCAACCTTTATTGCCGAGTGTTGTTATAACATTCTTAAAACGGTTAATTTCTATTGCTTTCTTTTCTTGCTCGTTAGGTGTTACTGCAAATACAGATTTTGCAATTTTTTCAGATACCGGTCTTATAGGCGCAGGGTTTAAAATAACCTTAACATTATGCTTTTTAGCTATTTCTACCGCAACCTCATTTACCTCTTCGGGCACTTCGTGTTGCAAAAGCAGAATATCACTACTTGCGATTTCACCCTCAAAATCTAAAACGTCTTGCTTTTCCAGTTGAGCACTTCTGAAGCCCGTAACCTGATTTTCACCGTTTTTATCAGTTAGAATTACCGCAAAAGTGGTTTTTGATCCTTTTTTCACTGCGAAACAACCGTTAATGCCATAATCAATTGCGGTCTGTTTACACTTTTCCCCATCACTATCGTCGCCAATAGCACCGAGGAAAGAAACCCTGGCACCCATTCTTGCCGCGGCAATGGCTTGATTTATTCCCTTACCGCCGATTTCTTCGTGAAAACTATTTGCGACAAGGGTTTCGCCGTTTTCGTGAAAATGGTCTACATCCATAAAAATAGAATTTCCGCAAATTCCGATAACTGAAATTTTAGCCATTTTTATACCTCACAGATGTTTGATGCGTGGCAGGTATTTTCTTATGAGCTTTTTATTATACTCGGCTCCGCCATCAACATTTCCGCTTTTATAAATTGGAACCTCTGCGCCATTCTTTGCCGCAATTTCTGCCGCCTCTAACAAAACCGATTGCAAAATAAAAGAACTGGCAACTGTTGAAACACTGCCCATTTTAACATCAGTTCCTGTAATATCCATAACTGCATCCCCGTGCGGAACACAGTTATCAATATACATATCACTACATTCGTAAAGTTTAGGTGTATCGGTTTTATCATCAAAATAAGCCGAAGATACAACCGAAATATTAGGAATGCCGTTGTTAGTTGCAACATCAGCCATTTCGCAAGGCACAGCGTTTTTACCGCTTGTTGAAACGGTAATCAAAATATCATTTTTAGTTATGCAATATCTTTCGAAAATGCTTTCGGCGATACCGCTCATCTTCTCCATTTTACTGCTTTTTGCAGCACCGTTATGTAGTATTAAGTCAGTATCAAGCATGGCACTCACATTTACAAGACCGCCCGCTCTGTAAAAACAGTCAAGCCCTATTAAATGTGAATGACCACAACCGAATATGTAGATAATACCGTCATTTTCAATTACCTCTGCTACCATTTTTGCGGCTTGTTTAATTTTTTCTGCTTGAGAATTTTTTATTAGGCTAAGAATATCTATGATTCTTTCACAATACTTTTCTATCATATTTCTACCCTAAAATAGTTCTTTTAATCTTATTGCCACTATTTTTCCTAGTTTTTGATTAGACTCAT
>JAGAZW010000166.1 GCA_017939855.1 Clostridia bacterium
GGTATATCGTCCTCTTTATACGACGAAAGAAGTTTTTTCATCTCATCCTCGTCATAGCCGTCGGGGGGAAGATTTATAGAATCGTTTATACTGTTTAAAAAAGAATATACTATACCGTGTTCACTGTGATAATCGGTTGGAGTCCAAATATAACCGTTGGTAACCAGTTTAGATGTATAAATATTGGTATTCATACACAATAAAACCGAAACTATTAACAGAACAGCAGGTATTGGGGGTAAATTTGAATCTCTTTTTATAGTTCATTTTACCCGGAACCAAAAAAATAAGAAATACTAACCCTAATACTACACAGAGCACATAAATTAAAAGTCTGACAGTTGGTGTCAGATCATAACCCTCTTCGAAGGTAATCGATAATCCTAAAAATAAATCTTTTATATCTGAGAATATCACGGTATCGCCACGAAAACGAACCTTATAGTAATTAGTAATCCCTACTATTGAAAACGGCACTGATGCAGTTAAAAATGCAGACCAAGCTTTACCGTACAAAAAATAACATAAAAACATTACCGATAAAATGGGTAAAAAATTCATAAGCAAAACAAGCGGATTTCTAAAATAATGGGCAAATATTGTGAGTTTTCCTACAGGAAAAGAAAGAAACAGCAAGGCTACCGTCAAGCCGAGTGATGCCATAAAAATTATAAAAAAGCGATATGACCAATACCAAAACCGCTGTCTTTTATCCATACTGTCGGCATGTTTGTTTAATAAAAAATTCAGCTTAGAAAACATCACGAAATATCACCACCAATAAAATCTTACCGACAAATTATACACCAAAATACGACTTTTTTCAATACATAATTTCACTCTATATGGGCACTGACAAAATCGTTAAGCTGTTTTTTATTTTTTCTATTGAAAAATCACCAGTTTAATGTTATACTCATATAAATAAAATCTTTGGGATGTGGGAAATATGAATATCGCTGTTGCTCAATCAGGCGGACCGACCTGCGCTATAAACGCCTCGCTTTTAGGTGTGTTAAAAAAAGCACTTGGCTACAAAGAAATCCAAATTGTCTACGGTGCTATTAACGGTATTGAAGGTATTATAAACGATCATCTTGTGGATCTTGAAAAAACCTTTCAAACAAATGAAAATATGGAGCTGTTACGTCAGACACCATCTACTGTTTTAGGGTCTTGCCGGTACAAACTGCCCGATTGCAAAGACAACGAGGCTGTTTATAAGAAAATTATTGATTGCTTTAATCGTTATGATATTAAAGCATTTTTCTACATAGGCGGTAACGACTCTATGGACACCGTTGCAAAACTATCGGCTTATTTCAAAGTAAATAATATTGATATCAAGGTTTTAGGTATTCCAAAAACCATCGATAATGACCTTTGTGAAACCGACCATACACCCGGATTCGGCTCCGCTGCAAAATATGTTGCAACATCTATCCAGGAAATTACCAGAGACAGTCTTGTTTACAATTTGCCTTCGGTAACGATTATAGAAATAATGGGCAGACATGCCGGTTGGCTTACAGCTTCTTCCTGTCTGCTACACGCCAACGGTGAAACTGCGCCACATCTTATTTATCTTCCCGAATGTGAATTTTCTGCCGATAAGTTCTTAAACGATATTAAAGAAAAATTGAAAGAACACAAATCGGTTATTATAGCAGTTTCAGAAGGTATTAAGCTTGAAGCTGCCGATAGTATGCGTTGCGACACAGTTGATTCATTTGGTCATAAATATCTTAACGGTGTAGGAAAATATCTTGAAGGTCTCGTTAAAAAAGAAATCGGCTGCAAGGTTCGTTCTATTGAGCTTAATGTTA
>JAGAZW010000167.1 GCA_017939855.1 Clostridia bacterium
GAACTTAAGAGTCGCAAGAACAGGGTTTGGAGCAGTTTGTCCAAGACCGCAGAGCGAATTCTGCTTTATGTAATTACAAAGCTCTTCTAATTTATCAATATCTTCAAGTGTTCCTTTACCCTTGGTGATATCGTCCAGCTTTTCAAGAAGACGTTTTGTTCCCACACGGCAGGGGGTACATTTACCGCAAGACTCATCAACTGTAAATTCAAGGAAGAATTTAGCCATATCAACCATACAGTTGTCTTCGTCCATAACGATAAGTCCGCCTGAACCCATCATACAGCCAATAGCGGTGAGGTTATCGAAATCAACCTCGGTGTCGATAAGATACTCAGGGATACAGCCGCCCGAAGGACCACCTGTTTGTGCCGCCTTGAACTTCTTACCATTTGGAATTCCGCCGCCGATATCATCAATGATATGACGAAGGGTTGTACCCATTGGAATTTCAACAAGACCTGTATTTTTAATTTTACCACCTAGCGCAAATACCTTTGTACCCTTGGACTTTTCAGTACCCATTGTACGGAACCAGTCGGAACCTTTCAAAATAATCTGGGGAATATTCGCAAAGGTTTCAACGTTGTTTTCAACAGTAGGTGAATTATAAAGCCCCTTTACTGCGGGGTACGGAGGACGTGGTCTGGGCTCTCCTCGATTTCCTTCAATAGAGGTCATAAGTGCAGTTTCTTCTCCGCATACGAAGGCTCCTGCACCAAGACGGATATAAAGGTCAAAATCGAAGCCTGAATCGAATATGTTTTTACCCAAAAGACCGTATTCATAGGCCTGTTCAATAGCCTTCTGCAAACGTGCTACAGCAATCGGGTACTCTGCACGAACATAAACATAACCCTTTGTTGCGCCAATTGCATAACCTGCAATAGTCATTGCTTCAATAATACAATGCGGGTCGCCTTCCAAAACGGAACGATCCATAAATGCACCCGGGTCACCCTCGTCGGCATTACATACAACATATTTCTGATCTGCCTTGTTCGGAGCGCATAATGACCATTTAAAGCCTGTTGGGAAGCCACCGCCACCACGACCACGAAGACCTGAATCACTAACCACCTTAATAACATCCTCCGGAGCCATTTCGGTTAACGCCTTACCGAGTGCCGCATAGCCGTCCATTGCGATATATTCGTCGATACTCTCAGGATCAATAACACCACAGTTGCGAAGAACTATACGGTTTTGAGATTTATAGAAAGCGGTATCATTTAAGGAAACATTTTCTACAACCTCATCAGCGCCGGTATCATTATAAACCAGATGTTCTACAATTCTACCTTTAAGAAGATGCTCTTCTACAATTTCCTTAACATCCTCAGGTGTAACACGGCTATAAAATGTGCCTTCGGGATAGACGATAACAACCGGTCCTAATGCACAAAGACCGAAACAACCGGTCTGTACAAGTTTTATTTCCTCACTAAGACCGTTAGCTTCTATGTTCTCCTCGAATGCTTTCTGGATAGAAAGACTGCCCGAAGAAGTACAGCCTGTACCGCCACAAATAAGTACATGTGAACGAATCATAACTTTACCTCCTACTTTTATGACTTATAGCTTGCTATGGTATACTCTGCTACCACTTTGCCGCCCTTAATGTGCTTTTGAACAATTTCTTTTGCCTTTTCGGCATTCATCTTAACATAGGTTACCTTTTCCTTGTCGGCTTCAAAAACCTCGACAACAGGTTCAAGCTCACAACAGCCTATACAACCGGTTTGTGAAACGGTTACCTTATCAGAAAGTCCACCCTCGTTCACAGCCTCAACAAATGCGTTAAGCACCGGACGAGCACCTGCTGCGATTCCGCAGGTTGCCATACCCACAACTATACGGATTTCTCCTGAGCCTTCTCTTAGAACTACTTTGTTCTTCATTTTTTCTTTGATTGCTTGTAATTCAGCCAAAGTTTTCATATATTTCTCCCTTTCTTAAATATACATATTTTAAATTAAAGACCTTCATACTGTTCTTTCAAATAGTCTTGGGTCCATTTAATTACCTCATAACAATTAAGCGGTACGCCCTCTAACACCTCACGAAGCATTCGGGTATCCAATTGTACCTCTTTGTCATCCTTTTTATGAATAAACAGAAAATCTGTATCGGGGTGGCCTTGAATAAGGGTTACAATTGTTGACACCACATCGCCCAATGGAGTGAAATCAATATGATTTTTAAAAAATACTGCCGAAACGATTGTTCCGTGATTTTCACCCTGCTTTGATACGATATCTATACCGCCGCCGGTTTGTTCTGCCGCCATCTTCAAAAGCGGAATCCCTAAACCTACCTTGCGTGTAGTACGGGTGGTACAAAACGGATCTATAACGCTTTTCACCATTTGTTCATCCATACCACAACCATCGTCTTTTATGGTAAGAACTATTTTATCTTCTGTTTCTTCAAGGAGTATTTCAGTAAGTGCTGCTCCGGCTTTAACCGAATTTTCAACGATATCCAGAATATTGAGCGATAATTCTTTCATATATCCCCCTTCAAAAATTTTATAAGCTGACTTCGCACATAAGCACTGCTATATGGTTCGTCGGGCAGCTCAAGAAAATTTTCGTTTTCGTTAAGATCGGTTAAATAATGGGCATCGGAACAGATAACCTTTTTCTTATCAAAAAGATTGTATTTATCTGTATATTCCTTAATTTTTTCAGCAAAGTGAAACTCAACACAGGAAAAGTGCGGTGTTTCGGGCAAAGTGCCCAGAATAGCAATTATGCCGTTTGCATCCCTGTCTATATGAGCAGGATAACAAACTCCACCGTATTTATCTACTATATCGGGTGCCTCCTCCGCCGATATTGTTGTTGCATTGGAAAGCAGATCTTCCTCTATACCCAAAAGGTTATCTTCGTGGTCTAAAATTAATTGCTCTCCGAAAATATCAGGGCGATTGCTGATTTTAATTCTACGGGTGTCTACCTCGTCATCGAAAAGCAGTGCCGACTCTAAGTCAGGAAAAAGACAGACCATATGTATATCCTCTGCAGTAGTCAATTCCATACCTGCTACCGGAATTATTCCGTACTTCTTTGCTGCCTTAAAAAAAGCAGGACAGTTTTTACAGGTGTTATGGTCTGTAAGAGCTACTATATTCAGACCATTCAAGGAAGCCATTGCAGCGATATTATGCGGAGTATTATCCTCATCGCCACAAGCCGAAAGGCAGGAATGAACGTGAAGATCATAATAATATCTGTTCATCAAATGATACCCGATATTTTTACTGCCGTTTCATATGAAGACAAACTCGTTGAAATAATATTTATTCCTTTTCCTTTGCGGCTTTAAGTACGTCATCTTCCAAGCTTACGTCCTCACAAAGTATTACACAGGAAACATCTGCAAGAGATGCCACAGCAATAACGTTTATATTAGACATTATGGTTATCCATATATTATCCTGATTTGCTCTTCCCATAACCCAACTTAAAAGGTCTCCTATATAAGCGCCCTTTACCTCACGCTTGGGGTCCGGCAAAGACACAATAGCAAAACCTGTAGTTTCTGCCAATTCAATAACGGTCATTACCCTTCACCCTTTCTCTTGGGGTTATTAAAAACGCAATCGCTTAGCCTTGCAGTTCCCTTAACGATGTCCTCTGCAAACGCACGACAGCTCGGAGCTCCACAGGCTCCACAATCTATACCCGGCAGATTACCCTTTATTTTCTGTATATCCGCCATCATTCGCATAGATTCTGCCATACTGTCGCTGAGTCTTGATATGGGATGATATTCGGGAAGTTCATCAAACAGATAGGATTCAGGAATATACTCTGACTCTTCCTTTGAAAGAAAGTTTTGGGAAACGGGCAGAAATCTTCTGAGTGACACCAATCTCGATTTTGAAATAAAGGGATTTTGAATTGTCATCACTCCGCCCACACATCCGCCCGTACAGGCATTAAGCTCTATAAATTCAAGAGGCGGAATGTTGCCGTTTTCTATCTGATCGAGCACCTTAATAACATTATCAATTCCATCAGCGGCAAGATAATCCTGGTTGAAGATTGCCGTTGCTTCGCCACCCGAACGTGCCCATCCGATACCGAGCATTCCCGATTCGGAAAGGGACTTTATATTCGCATCAAGCTTCATCTCACTAATGAGCATAAAGTAGATTTCGCTGATGGAAACTACCTCATCCACCCTGCTTTTATAATCTGCGAAGCCGTTTTTAACATAACTTACTTTTGCAGGACAGGGGGATATGAAACAAACGCCTATATCCTCATCGGATAATTCCGGGTGTTGCTTTAAAGCACGTTCCTTTGCAAGACCCGCCGCTACCTCCATAGGAGGAAGCATATGGATGATATTATCCGCAAGAGATGGAAATCTTAAGCCTATAAGCCTTACTACCACCGGACATGCAGAGCTTATAACCGGCTTTTTAACACCGTCTGTTTTAAGATAAAGCCTTGTGTATGCAGAAACGAGTTCTGCCGCCTTTGCTACCTCATAAACATCGTCAAAGCCTATCTTTAAAAGTCCATCAAGAACGTAATCTATGTCTTCAAGATTATCAAACTGACCGTAAAGAGCAGGAGCCGGAAGAGCTATCTTCCATTTGAATCGTCCCATATTCTGCAAACTGCTGCAAACCGCACGCTTTGCTTTATGCGGACACATCCTTATACACTCTCCGCAGTCTATACAACGAGCATCGTTAATAACTGCATGACCGTCTTTTATTCTGATGGCCTCAGTAGGACAATGACGCAAACAGGTTGTACAACCCGTACATTTATCAGGGTCAAGTAAAACCGAATGTTCATATGTATGCATAAATACACCGCCTACCTATCGGATATTTACCTTCATAACAATTTTGGTGCCGACACCTACTTCAGAATAGATGTCCATTACATCGGTATACCGTTTCATATTCGGAAGACCCATACCCGCACCGAATCCCAACGAACGTATGGTATCAGTAGCAGTAGAAAAGCCTTCTTGCATTGCCTGGTCAATATTTTTTATACCGGGTCCGTTATCTTCAAGTACGATCTCAATACATTCCTCGTCCACACTCACAGTAGCCTTACCACCGCCGGCATGGATAACCATATTGATTTCACCTTCATACATTGCGATAGAAACTCGTCTTATTATCTCGGTCGGAATACCTAGTTGTCTCAAATTTTTCTTTACTTGAACCGAGGCTTGACCGGCAGAAGTAAAATCTTTTCCGTCCACATCGAAATGAAAGGTTAATTTTTCATCCATCATTTCACTCTGTTCCCAACCAAACCGTTAGAATAAAGAATACCACACGCATCGTAAAGACGCTTATCGGTATTCATAATAACTATGCCACTCTCACGAGCAAGTTCCAACATTTCCTCAGTCGGAAGCTTTGAACGAACAAAGACGATACAATTCATATCCATCATAACGGCTGTACGAATAACCTGAGAGTTGACAAGACCTGTGAGTAAAACTGCCTGGTCTTTAACGTAAGCTAATACATCGCTCATAAGGTCGCAACCGCAGGCTGAATAGACATGACCGCCTAATTTTTCCTCGCAACAAAGAACTTCGGCACCTAACAGTTCTTTCATTGTACTTATTTTCATACTAAGATTTTCCCTTTTTATAAAATTTAGAATTAATCTACGTACTTTGCAAGAATATCGTCTACATCGTCAACAGTAAGACGACCGTAAACCTCTTCGTTGACTGTAAGAACAGGGGCAAGACCACAAGCGCCTATGCAGCGACAAGCAGTCAGAGAAAACTTTCCGTCGGGAGTGCATTCGTCAGCTCCGATACCGAGTTTTTCGCTGAAACGGTCAAATATATCACCTGCACCCTTAACGTAACAAGCGGTTCCCAGACAAACAGAAATATTATATTTACCCTTAGGAGCCAAAGAAAACTGAGCATAGAAAGTAGATACACCATATACCTTCTCAAGCGACACATCCATACCCTCGGCTATCATGTTTTGAACCTCAATAGGTAGGTAGCCGTAGATATCTTGTGCCTTTTGCATTACAACCATAAGATTACTCTTGTCGTGCTTATTCTCCGCAATAACCTGCATAAGCTTTGCTTCCTGCTCAGGTGTGCCCTTAAAGGGAAGCGTACTTAACTTCTTCTTCATTAACAGATCCTCCTTAAATATGTGAATGTGTTTCGTTGGCGAATGTGAACCACCACATCGCACAACTATACTTATACAGTATAACATATATTCGAATTTTTGCAAAGGAAATTTCAGTATTTTTGTCAAAATTAATATATTTGTTAGATAATTACATATTTATATATATTTTTTTGTGAATTTTTTATCAATCACATGTGAAAAAATTGTGTTCTACTAAGGACAAACCTTTCATAGAATTTATCAGGAAGGTGAAGAAAATGGAGAACACAAAAAGCTTTAATTCAGCCATTGCATCGATTTGCCCGAGGCTTAAGAATGTACTTGAATACCTGCCTCAAAACATTAAATATAAAACCGAAGAAATAAGAATCCGTAACGGTCTGCCGGTAGCACTTACGATAGGTGGAAAACCTGTATATATAACTACAAACGGCGGGATATGCGAATACATATCAAAGGATCTGTTGAAGGCGGGTAAAACCGATTTGGAGGAAAGCTTTATGCTCCTTTGCAAAAGATCGGTTTATGCACATACCGCCGAGCTAAAAGAGGGTTACATAGTGATGGATAACGGTCACAGAGCCGGTATCTGCGGAACCTTAACCGAGGACGGACATTTAAGGGATGTCTCGTCGATTAACATAAGGATTGCTCATGAAGTAATCGGTTGTGCCGACAGCATCATAAAAGAGTTTGACGGCGGAGGCTTTCTTATTGCAGGTCCTCCCGGAAGCGGGAAAACTACCCTTTTAAGAGATTTTATACGTCAGCTTTCTACCGGTATTACGGGTAAATATAAAAAAATTTCAGTAATAGACAGCAGAGGCGAAATATCCGGCAGCAGCTTTGGAAACTGCGCAAATAACCTTGGCGAAAACACCGATATTCTGATCATTAAGGACAAGGCGTTAGGTATGGAAATTGCTGTGAGGACACTCTTCCCGGATATTGTTGCCTTTGATGAAATAGGCAATAATTCTGAATTGATGAGGGTGCTGGAGAGCTTTAATGCGGGTGTTTGTGTGGTTACCACTGCACACGCCGGAAGCATAAAGGACCTTACCTGTCGTTCCATAACAAAGGCTCTTATAAATTCGGGTGCAATATCTAAAATTGCGCTACTGCCTCCTAATATCGGTGAGCCTATGGAGATATTCAGCGCTCAGCAACTGAAAAAATATGCTGCATATTAAAATTTTCGGAATTTTTCTTATAGCTTTTTCCGGTGCCGCCTACGGCTTTTTAGCAGCCGAAGCTTTTCAAAAAAGGTGCCGCATATTAAGGGATATTTACTCAAAAACCGATACCCTCAAAGAGCACATCCGAAGCGGTGCCGGAGAGCTTTCGCACCTTTTGAAAATATGCTATGGCGACTGCAAATTTCTTGAAGTTTCACATAGCAAGGTTAAAGTTTTAAATGACGGTTTAAAAAAAGACGATATCCTTCTCATTGAAGAATTTTTCGAAGGACTCGGCTTTATGGACGCAGAGGGTGAATACTCAAGAATCTGTCTTTTTGAGAATCTTCTTCAAACAAAATATGAGGAAGCCTTAAAAGAGGCAGCGGGAAAGTCAAGGCTGATAAAAACCGCCGGTATATCGATAGGATTAGCTTTGGGAATACTACTGATTTAGGTGATTAAATGGATGTTGATTTTATATTCAAAATAGCCGCAATAGGAATTATCGTCACAGTGCTTAATCAACTGCTGGTGCGTTCGGGAAGAGAAGAACAGGCTATGCTTACCACCCTTGCAGGTTTGGTAGTAGTTATGTTGATGGTGGTCGGTGCTATCGCCGATTTATTTACAACGGTTAAAGGACTCTTCGGCTTATGAATGAAGAATTTTTAAAGATTATTGCAATTATTATACTTACCGCCGTTTTTTCTGTCACATTAAGAAAAAGTCGCCCCGAATATTCCTTTTTGCTTATACTTTTCGC